>CANQQS010000087.1 GCA_947626045.1 uncultured Clostridia bacterium
GCGGAAAGGCAGAGGTGATGTAAGGTGCTGCAGACACTTAGAAACGCATGGAAAATCCCTGACTTAAGACGCAGAATTTTATTTACTCTTATGATGCTTATCGTATTCAGATTCGGTGCGCATATTCCCGTACCGTTTCTGCAGCCCGAGGCAATGCAGCAATTCCTCGGAGCGGGCGGCATGGACTTGTTCAGCCTGTTCGACGTGTTCACAGGCGGTGCGTTCTCTAACGCAACCGTTATGGCAATGGGTGTGTCACCGTACATTAACGCATCGATTATTGTGCAGCTTTTGACAGTTGCCATTCCGTCCCTCGAACGTCTCGCAAAGGAAGGCGTCGAGGGCAGAAAGAAGATAAACAAGATTACAAGATACCTCGGTATTGCGCTCGCGTTCATTCAGGGCGCGGGACTGTATGTAACGCTCTGGAACATGGGCGTAAACAGCGGCACACCGGTTATCGAAAATCCGGGCGTGCTTACGTTCTTCACGATAGTACTCACATTTACGGCAGGTACGGCATTCATTATCTGGCTCGGTGAGCTTATCACGGAAAAGGGTCTCGGCAACGGCGTATCACTTATCATCTTCGCCGGTATCGTGTCGAGAATACCTCAGGCGGCTGTGGCTCTGTACAATCAGTACGTAAGCGGCGGCGTTTCCACAAGCGGTATCATAACGATTGCTGCTATAATAGTTGTAGCTGTAGCGGCTATAGCGTTCGTAGTATTCTTCTCCGACGCGGAGCGCAGAATACCCGTTCAGTACGCGAAGCGCGTTGTCGGACGTAAGATGTACGGCGGACAAAGTACAAACATTCCTATCAAGGTAGCCGCCGGCGGCGTTATGCCTATCATCTTCGCGTCGTCGATTATGGCGTTCCCCGCCACGATTGTAAGACTTGTAAGCGGCGGCAACATGCCTCACGAGGGTCTGGGATATTACATTCTCGGCTGTCTGAGCGCGGGTTTTGCGTCGGAATGGTGGACGAGTCTGGTATACGCGATACTGTACGCGCTCCTTATACTCTTCTTCACCTACTTCTATTCGTCAATCCAGTTCAATCCGATTGAGATTGCTAACAACATGAAGAAGAGCGGCGGTTACATTCCGGGTATCAGACCGGGCAGACCGACGAGCGAATATATAGGTAAGATTTCATCGAGACTTAATCTTATCGGCGCGTTCTTCCTCGCGATTGTCGCGATACTGCCGGTAATCGTCGGCGCGATATTCCCGAGCATGCAAAGCCTGCAGATAGGCGGTACTTCGCTTCTGATTATGGAAGGCGTTGCGCTCGAAACAGTACGCCAAATCGAATCGCAGATGACGATGAGGCATTATAAAGGCTTTTTGGAATAAGAAACAATAGACTGTAGAAAGGCGGGAACAAGTAATGAATTTGGTACTGATGGGACCTCCGGGAGCGGGCAAAGGCACTCAAGGCGAAATTTTATCGAAGCGTCTGGGTATTGATACGATTTCTACGGGAGTTATGCTGAGAACAGCTATCAAGGAACAGACAGAGGTCGGCAAACTTGCGGAAGGCTATATCAACGAAGGCAAGCTTGTTCCCGACGACGTAATCGTGGCTATTGTAAAGGACAGACTTGCAAAGCCCGACTGCGAAAAGGGCTTCATACTTGACGGCTTTCCGCGCACGACCGCACAGGCGGAGGCGCTCACGGCGTCGGGCGTTAAGATTGACAAGGTTTTATCGCTCGAGGTTGACGACGACGTTATAGTCGAAAGACTTTCGTCACGCCGCGAGTGTTCAAAGTGCGGCGCGCCGTACAGCGTGCTTTTCAATAAGCCCGCTGTGGAAGGCAAGTGCGACAAGTGCGGCGGCGAGCTTATCCGGCGCGCCGACGACAACCCCGAAACTATCAAGAACCGTCTGAACGTTTACCACGAGCAGACGGAGCCGATCAAGGATTACTACGCAAAAGCGGGACTTCTTGTAACGGCGTCGGGAGCCGACAAGGTTGAGGACACGACAAAGAACGTCCTTGAAGCTCTCGGTATCGAATAAGTGAGGGGACGGTCGGTATGATTACCATAAAATCAGCCAAACAGGTTGAAAAAATGCGTTTATCGGCAAAGATTGCAAAGGAAGCCGTTGACCTTATAGAGAAGGCTGTAAAGCCGGGCGTTTCGACGGCGTACCTCGACAAGATAGCGCATGACTATATCGTGTCGAAGGGCGCGAAGCCGAACTTCCTCAACTACAACGGTTTCCCGGGCAGCATATGCGCGTCGGTAAACGACGAGGTTGTCCACGGAATACCCTCCAAGCACACCGTGCTTAAGGAAGGCGACATCATAAGCATCGACATGGGCGCGGTGCTGGACGGCTGGCACAGCGATATGGCAAGAACCTTTGGCGTCGGCAAAATCTCGCCGGAGGCGCAGCAACTTATAGACGTCACAAAGCAGAGCTTCTTTGAAGGCTTGAAATACCTGAAGCATGGAGCGAGGCTCGGCGACGTGTCGCACGCGATACAGGAATACGCCGAAAGCTACGGCTATGGCGTTGTGCGTGACCTCGTCGGTCACGGAATAGGTCAGGCGCTGCACGAGGATCCGAGCGTGCCGAATTTCGGCAAAGCGGGTCACGGCGTAAAGCTTGCCGCGGGTATGACGCTTGCGATAGAACCGATGATAACCGCCGGCGGCTATAAGGTCGCGCTGCTCGACAACGACTGGACGGTTGTCACGGACGACGGAAGTCTGGCGGCGCACTATGAAAATACCGTACTGATTACCAAAGACGGTTATGAAATATTGACGTTATAGGGGTGATGGTATGGAGGTTTCTGCGGGAATGGTAGTCCGTTCCACAGCCGGACGCGACAAGGGCGATTTATTCATAGTCATCTCGCGCGAGGGCGATTACGCTTACCTCGCGAACGGGGAGCTTCGGAAGGTAGACCGTCCGAAAAAGAAAAAGCTCAAACACCTTCAACCTAGCCGAACCGTTTCGGAGTTTATCAAGAACAAGCTCGAAACGGCGGGCAAGGTAACAAATTCGGAGGTGCGCAAAGCGCTGTCGGAATACAACGAGAGTTAAGGTAGGAGGATATAACTTGGCTAAGGAAGATGTATTGGAACTGGAAGGCACGGTTGTTGAGAACCTGCCCAACGCTATGTTTAAGGTAGAGCTTGAGAACGGACATCAGGTGCTGGCGCACATTTCGGGCAAGCTCAGAATGAACTTTATAAAGATTTTACCGGGTGACAAGGTTACGCTCGAAATGAGCCCGTATGACCTCACAAGAGGACGTATCACCTGGAGAAGTAAATAGGGAGGTATACGGAAATGAAAGTACGTCCGTCGGTTAAACCGATTTGCGAAAAATGCAAGATAATTAAGAGAAAAGGCAAAATAATGATTATATGCGAGAACCCAAAGCATAAGCAGAAGCAGGGTTAAAAAGCCCACAATAAGCCCGCTTTTGGCACATCTCGGCTCTTTTTCCGCAGGGCAGTACACCGAGTACGGCTCCTGCGCAAAAATAACCGACCTGTGCTCAAAATCAAACTTATTGGATTTTGTCCAATCAGTTTATCGCGCTTAGTTGTGTATGGCGCATATTTACAAATTTGTTTATGACTTGTTCAAGCGCGGCTGGTTTTGCGGAACCGACTTGCCAAGGGGAAACAAAACAGCTTGAACGGGTTTTAATAGCAACACTAAAAATTTTTTGATGATATCTTTTATGGAGGTGTAGAAAAGTATGGCAAGAATAGCAGGTGTTGACTTACCAAGAGAAAAGAGAGTTGAAGTTGGTCTTACCTATATATACGGTATTGGTCTTAAGAGTTCTCAGAAAATCCTTGATAAGACAGGCATAAATCCCGATACGAGAGTTAAGGATTTGACGGAATCAGACGTTAGTAAGCTCCGTGAGGTTATAGACGCCGAGTACACGGTTGAGGGTGATCTCCGCCGTCAGATAGCGCTCGACATCAAGCGCCTTATGGAAATCGGATGCTACAGAGGCATTCGTCACAGAAAGGGTCTGCCGGTAAGAGGACAGAACACGAAGAACAATGCGAGAACCCGCAAGGGTCCGGCAAGGACAATCGCGGGCAAGAAGAAATAATAAAGGAGGGACTAACCGAATGGCTAAGGTAGCAAAGAGAACGACAAGAACAAGACGTCGTGACAGAAAGAATGTTGAAAAGGGCGCTGCTCATATCAGTTCAACCTTTAACAATACAATAATCACAATCACCGATACGGCGGGCAACGCAATATCGTGGGCGAGTGCGGGCGGTTTAGGCTTCCGCGGCTCGAGAAAGAGTACTCCGTTCGCGGCTCAGACAGCTGCGGAAACAGCGGCGAAGGCTGCTATGGAGCATGGCATGAAAACAGTCGAGGTATACGTAAAGGGTCCCGGCGCGGGACGTGAGGCGGCTATAAGAGCTTTGCAGGCGACAGGTCTTGACGTTACGATGATTAAGGACGTAACGCCCATTCCTCATAACGGATGCAGACCTCCGAAGCGCAGAAGAGTCTGATTGGTATTATTGTAGAAGGAGGAAACAATAAAATGGCAGTTAATAAACAACCCGTTTTAAAGAGATGCAGAACATTGGGCATAAATCCGCCGACGATGGGTATAGACAAGAAGTCTAACAGAAACCCGAAGCAGATGAGAAGAAAGCAGTCGGAATACGGCTTGCAGCTCAATGAGAAGCAGAAGGTTAAGTTTATATACGGTGTACTTGAGAAGCAGTTCCGCAAGTACTATGTAATGGCGACAAAGAGACAGGGCATAACAGGTGAAATGCTCCTTCAGATTCTTGAGTCAAGACTTGACAACGTAGTATACAGATTAGGTTTGGCGAACACGAGACGCGAGGCAAGACAGATCGTTAATCACGCGCACATCACGGTAAACGGCAAGAAGGTTGACATTCCTTCATATCTTGTCAAGGCGGGCGACGTAATCGCCGTAAAGGAGAAGAGCAAGAACTCTGCGAGAATAAAGGAAATCGTTGAAACGAACGCGAACAGAGTAATCCCCAAGTGGCTTTCAATGGACAGAAACACTCTTACGGGCAAGGTTATAACGCTCGCGGAGAGAGACGACATTGATTATGAGGTTGAAGAGCAGCGTATTGTCGAGCTTTATTCTAAGTAATAGCATATTACTGTTTCGCCTTATCCGCGCTTTGCGATAGGTGAAACGGTACCCTCGGTAAGTGGATATAGTATGTAAAATTTAAATTAGGAGGGTTCTTAAATGATAGAAATGGAAAAGCCTAATATAGAATGCGTTGAGATGAGCGAGGACGGAAGGTACGGCAAATTCGTCGTATCACCGCTCGAGCGCGGCTACGGTACGACGCTCGGCAATTCGCTCCGCAGAATATTACTTTCATCATTGCCCGGCGCGGCTGCGACCTCGATTAAGATTGAGGGCGTGCAGCATGAGTTTTCCACCGTCCCCGGTGTTACGGAAGATGTTACGGAGCTTATCCTTAACATAAAGAAGCTCGCCCTCAAAATACACGGCGACCTTCCGAAAACCGTATACATCGAAGCAAAGGGCGCGCAGGAAATAAAGGCGGGCGATATAAAGCGTGACGATGACGTTGAGATATTCAATCCCGACCTTCATATCGCGACGCTTAACGACGACGCAAATCTTTACATGGAAATCACTCTTTCAAAGGGCAGAGGCTATGTCGGTGCGGACAGGAACAAGCAGGACATGCAGCCCGTTATCGGAGTAATTCCCGTGGATTCTATCTATACTCCTGTAACCAAGGTGAACTACACGGTTGAAAATACGCGTGTCGGTCAATACACGGATAGAGAAGAATTGGCGGTTGAGGTGTGGACGAACGGTACGATCAAGCCCGACGAGGCTGTATCGCTCGCCGCAAAGATTATGAACGACCTTCTCTCGCTCTTCGTCGACCTTTCGGACGACGCAAAGAACGCCGAAATCATCGTTGAGAAGGAGGAGAACAAGAAGGAGAAGGTTCTCGAAATGACTATCGAGGAGCTTGACCTTTCGGTTCGTTCGTACAACTGCTTAAAGCGCGCAGGCATCAACACGGTCGAGGATCTTACGAACAAGTCTGAGGAGGACATGATGAAGGTAAGGAACCTCGGAAGAAAGTCGCTTGAAGAAGTCATAAACAAATTGAACGGTTTAGGTCTTTACTTAAAGAAAGAGGAAGATTAATAACCGATACTGATTAGGAGGTACAGTTATGCCGGGAACAAGAAAGTTAGGCAGACCTACCGACCAGAGAAAGGCTATGCTGCGAAATCTCGTAACGAGCTTCCTCGACAACGGTAGGATTGAAACCACCGAGACAAGAGCCAAGGAAACACAGAGCTTGGCTGAAAAGATGATTACTCTCGGTAAGAAGAATACATTGCACTCTCGCCGTCAGGCTTTGGAGTTCATCACCAGTGAGGACGTTGTAACAAAGGTTTTCTCTGAAATTGCTCCCAAGTACGCTGACAGAAACGGCGGTTACACGAGAATTTACAAGCTCGGACCCCGCCGCGGCGACAGCGCTCCCATGGCGCTCTTAGAGCTTGTGGATTAATTGAAAAGAAAAAGCTCCGGCATGAAGCCGGAGCTTTTTGTATATGTTTTATTTCGCTTTTTTGAGCTGTTCGAGGTTAAAGCGCATGACCGTTTCATAGTCGCGGTTTTCACTGTCACCCTCGAACGCGTAAAGCTCGGCGGTTTCAATTCCCGCCTCGCGCGCCGCGCTCTTTGCGAGCTTGTCACCGTCGATCGGATCATAGAAAACGTACTTCGCGCCCTTATCCTTTATACTCTTTACAACCTCGGCAAGCTGCGCGGGCGACGGTTCGCCGCCTGTAACCGAGTCTATCGGCAGATAATTCATGACCGTTTCATAGCACAGCGCGCGGTAAGCGTCGTGCGCCGTTGCAAGCGGCACAGCCGTAAGCTCTGCCGCCTCGTACTCCGCTTTGAGCGCGTCGAGCTTCGCTGTGTAATCGTTCAGACGGTAAGAATACTTTGCGTCGTTTTCATCGTTTTCGTCGGCTTCCGTGAGCGCACTGCATACCGCCTCAAGCTCACCCTCCGCGTTTTGCAGGCTCAGCCACGTGTGCGCGTCACCCTTGGCGATAGTGTCCGCGTCCGACAGCCGCACCTTCATAACGCTGTCGGGGAGCGTCTCCGCGATTTTCTCCGCCCACGCGTCCGTGCCGTTGCCGTGGTAGAGGAACACGTCCGATTCGCTTATTTTCGCTATATCGGCAGCCGTGGGTTCAAACCCGTGCGGCTCCGCGCCGGAACGCACGACGACGCTTAAGTTAATATCGTCGCCGCCTATCGTCCGCGCAAAGTCGTACACGGGGTAAAACGACGCGTATACATCGATTTTACCGTTGTCCTCCGCCTTCTGCACCCCGCATGACGCGAGCATTATTAGCGCGGTCGTTAATATGAGTATTTTTTTCATTGTTAATCTCCTTCCCTTGTGTTGTAAATTGGGATTTAGCGGCATGTGAGCCTCCCCTAATAGGGGAGGTGGCGGCGAAGCCGACGGAGGGGTTTTGAAATTATTATAAAACAAACCCCTCAGTCACACTGCGTGTGACAGCTCCCCTAGTAGGGGAGCCATACGGCGTGCGGCGCACATCGTGAGCCTCTCCTTGAGGAGAGGTGGCATCGCGAAGCGATGACGGAGAGGTGGCAACACGTATTTAAAAACCACCTCTCAGTCGCCTACGGCGACAGCTCCCCTCAAGGGGAGCCTTACGTAGGGGCGACCCTTGCGGTCGCCCGTATAAACCCCTCAGTCACACTACGTGTGACAGCTCCCCCTAGTAGGGGAGCCTCCCGTGTGGCGCCGCATATCGTTAGCCTCCCCTATTAGGGGAGGTGGCGCCGTAGGCGACGGAGGGGTTTTACACCGTTAAATCATAATTCACTTCGCATCATACCAGCTATGCCCCACGGAAATATCCGCCTTAAGCGGCACGCGCATTTCAATAACTCCCTGCATTTCCTCGAGCAGTATACGCTTCACCTCGTCAACCTCGTCCTGATATGCCTCGACGATAAGCTCGTCATGCACCTGAAGTATCAGCCGCGACCTCAACCCCTCGCTTATGAGCCGCCTGTCCACGCGCACCATCGCGAGTTTTATAATATCCGCCGCGCTGCCCTGTATCGGCGTGTTGAGCGCGACACGCTCTCCGAATCGGCGAACATTGTAATTCGGTGATTTAAGCTCGGGAATGTACCGTATGCGGTTCATCATCGTCTTAACGTAGCCGTCCTTTTTCGCACGTTCCTTAATTTCCTCCATATAATTGCGCACGCCGTGGTACTTTTCGAGGTAGCCGTCTATATACGCCTTCGCTTCCTTTACGCTTATATGCAGATCCTGCGCGAGCGAGAACTCACCTATGCCGTACACAATACCGAAATTTACTGCCTTCGCGCTCGAACGCTGTTCCTTCGTCACCGCGTCAAGCGGTATGCCGAGTACCTGCGACGCCGTTACGGCGTGAATATCCTCGCCGTTCTTGAACGCGTTTATCATCGTTTCGTCGTTTGCTATGTGCGCGAGAACTCTAAGCTCAATCTGCGAATAGTCCGCGTCCACAAGCACGCAGCCATCCTTGGCGACAAACATCTTGCGTATTTCGCGTCCGAGAGCGGTTCTTGTCGGAATGTTCTGCAAATTCGGCTCCGTTGACGAAAGTCTGCCCGTGACCGTTACCGTCTGTGTGAACACCGAATGTATACGGTGTGTTTCGGGGTTTACGACCGCCGCCAGACCGTCGCAGTACGTGCTTTTGAGTTTCGCTAAACGGCGGTACTCCAAAATCTGATCTATAATCGGGTGATGCAGCTTTTCAAGCGCGTCCGCGTTTGTGGAATAGCCCGTTCTCGTCTTTTTCACAGGCTTTAAGCCGAGCTTTTCATACAGTATTACGCCGAGCTGCTTCGGCGAGTTTATATTGAACGTCTCGCCCGCCGTTTCGTAAATCATATCCGTAAGCGTGTCAATCTGCGCGCCGAGCGTCGCGGCAAACTCACGCAGCTGCTTATCGTCAACGAGGAAGCCGTTTATTTCGAGGTGCGCCAGTACCTCGACAAGCGGAAGCTCCACCTCGCGGTAAAGCTTAGTCTGACCGTTTTCCTCCATTT
The DNA here is from genome assembly GCA_947626045.1 of uncultured Clostridia bacterium. Classification (GTDB taxonomy): domain Bacteria; phylum Bacillota; class Clostridia; order UBA1381; family UBA1381; genus Hominilimicola. Next base: position 9,168 of record CANQQS010000087.1, read on the forward strand.
TTTTCGTGACACGCTCGTTGAGCGCGCCGAGCGCTACGGCGCATTTCGCGAGGTACTCCTCGCGTCCCTCGTCGTCATCGTCGAGCAGCGACAGCTGCTTCTCTTCGGGCTTTTCTATCTCCGCGCCGAAATATTCTCCGGCGAGTGAACCTATCTCATATTTGCTTTTCGCGGGATCTACAAGATACGCGCCTATCGCCGTGTCGTCGATGATACCGTTTATTTTCACGCGCCCGTTAAGGCTCACAAGCGCTTCCTTTATATCAAACGTGATTTTTTTGATATTTTCATCCTCCAAAAACGGCTTGACCGTCTCTGTAATATCCGCGCCCGTTATAACGAACGCCTTTTTACCCGCCGCCACAGCCATAGCTGTAACGCGCGCGCCGTCCGTTTCAAGCACGACCGCCGCCGTACCGCCGATAATGCCGATGGACGATGCGGTTTTAACCACCTCAAACGTCATACCGCCAAGGATGTCCTTTTCCTCTGTCACAACCGCGCCGCTCTGCGGTTCAAGCTCCATTTTCTTTATGACGCTGTTAAGGTCCAGACCGTGAAGGATATTGTAAAGCTCCGCACCGCTGCCGTAGCCGTTCCACGCGCACGCGTCAAAATCAAGCTCGATCGGCACGTCCTTCACAATCGTTGCAAGCTCTTTTGACAAGAACGCCATATCTTTGCCGTCCTTCATCTTCTGCAGCGCCGCGCCTTTAAGACCGATGTCGTCAATATTATCATATATATACTCTATAGAGTGAAATTTTTCTATGAGGCGCATCGCCGTCTTTTCGCCTATGCCCTTTACGCCCGGGATATTGTCCGATGTGTCGCCCATCAGCGCCTTAACGTCGATAAATTCCGTCGGTGTGACGTGGTAACGCTCCTTGACTGCAGCCTCGTCGTAAACGGTAGTCTCATTGTAGCCCTGCTTTGAAACGGTCAGTATAACCTTCGTCTTATCGCTCACAAGCTGCAAATCGTCCTTGTCGCCTGTGGCGATAAGGCACTCAACGCCGCTCTCCTCGCAAATGCGCGCGACGGTGCCTATAATATCGTCCGCCTCGTAGCCCTCTTTTTCGAGAATTGTGACGTTCATTGCGCGCAGTATATCCTTCGCAATCGGCATCTGTGTTGCCAGATCCTCAGGCATCGGCTTGCGCTGCGCCTTGTAGCCGTCGTAGCGCAGGTGTCGGAACGTCGGCGCTTTAAGGTCGAACGCCGCGCATATGCAGTCGGGCTGCTGTTCGTTTAAAAGTTTTATCAGAATATTAAGAAAGCCGTACACCGCGTTTGTCGGCGTGCCGTCTTTTGCAGATAAGTACCGCACGCCGTAAAACGCGCGGTTTATTATACTGTTTGAATCCAAAATCAATAATTTTTTCATATATATTCCTTTCAAATACGGAAACAGCTGTTATTTGCGTTTAGTATATTCCTATTATAATTGTTTGTCAAGCCTTGTTCACAATTTGTTCATAAAATATGTAATTTCTGTTTACAATCAATTCATACCAGTGTCAAAAGTATGTTTTAATATATAACCGAAGTCAAAAAAAAGACTGTGTATAGCATGAAAATTTATATGTAAGGAAAAATAATATGGGAGATGACATAGATATGAAACACTATCCGCATACAGAGTCAACAGACATGATTATTTACAGTCAAAAGCCGAAGAAGGAAAAGAAGCCTCATGTATGGCTCAGTGCAATTTGCAGCGCACTTATAGCAAGCGTTGTGACGGCGGGTGCCGTCGGCGGCGGAGCTTACTACTATGTAAAACATCATCAGCCCGCTGTGCAGCAGCTTGTGGCGCAGGGCGGACAGACCGTGACAGCGGCGATTGACGACATCTCACAAACGGTTGCCGAAGCCGCGCTTCTCGCGAACAACACAAACGGCAAAAAGACCATGACCATTCCCGAAATAGCGGAAAAGGTCGGACCGAGCGTTGTCGGCGTAATCAATAAGACGACCGTTTCGCTTCAGCGTTTTTACGACCCGTTTACGGGAAGGTACTATTCCTACAGCGACCCGTCGCAGGACGGTCAGACGGTGGAGCAGGGAAGCGGCTCGGGCATAATATTCCAGTCCGACGGATATATAGTCACCAACTGGCACGTAATAAACGGCGCGACGGAAATATCGGTAATTCTTAACACCGGTGAGGAGTTTACGGCGAAGCTCGTCGGCTCCGACGAAAAGACCGACCTCGCGGTACTTAAAATAGACCCGGGTACAACGAAGCTGACTGCCGCGACGCTGAACGACTCCGCTGACGTTAAAGTGGGCGAGCTTGCCGTCGCGATAGGCAACCCGATGGGACAGGAATTTTCGGGAAGCGTTACCGCCGGTATCGTGAGCGCGGTAAACAGAACAATGACTATTGACAACAGAACGTATAACCTCATTCAGACGGACGCGGCGATAAACAGCGGCAACAGCGGCGGCGCGCTCATCAATCAGTACGGCGAGGTCATAGGCATAAACTCCGTAAAGCTGAAATCAACAGGTATCGAGGGTATGGGCTTCGCTATTGCAATGTCCGAGGCGAAGCCGATTATAGACGACCTTATGTCGTCGGGCTACGTAACGGGCAGACCGCTCGTCGGAATAAATATCAGAGACACGGGCTACGGCTTGTTTATAGAGAATGTTGTAGAGGGCAGCGGCGCCGCGGAAGCGGGACTTAAAACCTACGACATGATACTCGAGGTGGACGGTCAGAAGGTATCCTCGACCGAGGAGGTCAACGCCATCCGCGACAAGAAAAAGGCGGGCGACTACCTGACCTT
>CANQQS010000088.1 GCA_947626045.1 uncultured Clostridia bacterium
GACGGTCAGAAGGTATCCTCGACCGAGGAGGTCAACGCCATCCGCGACAAGAAAAAGGCGGGCGACTACCTGACCTTTAAGATACTGCGTGACGGAGAGACGATGGAAATACAGGTTCGTCTGACCGAGGATAAGGCGCAGAACCAATAATAAGACAATAAGATAAAGCTTGAAGGCTGTTTCGGCAGCCGATACCATCCTTTTTTTCAGATGCCCTTGCCTTTTTCCCAAAAGGCAAGGGTCCCCCCGAAAGAAACCGGACATTGATTTGTCCGTTTCTGATATAACACAGCATGTATGTTGTGAATACCCCCCTTTCCAAAACATTTACTTCCCCCAAATATGTAATTGTTTTGCACCGCCTCAACGAGGCGGTGTTTTTTTGCAGTTTTCCGATTAAAACGGAACTTTTTTAAATTTTACTGTTGAATATTCTTGGAAATTGATGTATAATTAGAATATCTATGGGAAATCAGTCTTGCGATTATACGCGAAGGGAATTATACTATGAAAAAAGTATTAATTGTACTGATTTCGGTGATGTCCGCGTTGATATTTGCCGCTCTGCCGACATACGCCGAAAGTAACGTATATAAAACAGGAATAATAGATGATTACAGCATGCCTGAGGTCGATATGGACACATACGCCAAAGCTTGTCTCAAAGGTATTTTTGACCTTGCGGAGGACACGGGCTTTGCGGCGGAGGAGTATACGACTGAAAGCGGTTTAAAGAGGCTTGCCGACGGCACGCTTGATTTTGTTACGATGATTTCGCGCGACAGCGCGGTTTCGGGAAATGTGGATTATACCGACCGCGCGATAGGCGTAGGCTTTTTGTCGCTGTTCGTAAATAACGACAAGAAGCTGTACTACAAGGATTATTCGCATTTCAACAATATTAAAATAGCGACTGTCCACAATGCCGATTTTGAAAATCTGCTTGCTTCGTTTGCAAAGGCGAACAATTTTACATACACGCTCGTGTACAGCCACAGCGGCGATGATATGAAGCGCGCGCTTGAGAAGGGCGACGCGGACGCGATGCTGCTTCCCGCGACTTCCGCGCCCGACGGAATGAGAGCGATTGCGAAGTGCGGACAGATAAGCTACTACTGCGCGGTGAGAAAGGGCGACACAAAAACGCTGTCGCTTCTCAACGGATTGCTTGACAGACTTGCAGACATGCGTCCGTTTTATCTTTCGCGCTACTATACCGACTGCTTCCAGCTGCCGTACAGCAACATGGTTGCTATGACGGAAAACGATTACAACGCCTCGCGCAACAAGGGCAAGCTCAGAATATTCGTACAGGATAATTACCCGATGGTATATTACAATCAGTCTACGGGTTCTTACGAGGGTATATACATAGATATTGTGAATAAAATTGCTTTAAACGCCGGTCTGGAGGTTGAATATATCCAAAACGACATGACGGACGAAAGCAAGCTTAAGGATGATATGATGCTCGGAAGAGCGGACGCTGTACTTAACGTGTCCGGCTCCGAGCAGGGTATAACGGAGGCTACAATCCCATACACCTCCGTAACGTTTTATCCGATTACCAAGGACGGCATAACGTCGGAGGACAACGCTGCCGTGGGAATAATGGACTATAATATATGGATAAAGACGTATCTAAGTGAGAATTATCCGCGCTGGACTGTCAAAACGTACAGCTCGATAAACTCGTTGCTTGTTGCCGCGGAGCGGGGAGAGGTAAATGCGGCTCTCATATCCGCGCCGGAGCTTCAGACAAAAATGAGCCTTATCGCGCACCCGAAGCTTTCAATAATGCACGACTTTGAACTCAGCATACCCGTAAGGCTCGGAATATCGCGCGTAACATGCGACACGAACCTTATTAGCATGTTAAACGGAATAATCCACAGCACGTCGGTTGACGCCGCCGCGCTTGAAAGCAAAGCGTACGCGTTAAGCCATACGTACATACCGAACTTCCGCGACATGATATACGCGAACCGCGTATGGGTAATTATAATTCTGATTGTCGTTTCGCTTGTATTTATATTCCTGTATCTGCGGGCGCGGCACTTCAGAAAAATGGCGCGGATAGATATACTCACCGGTGTGTACAACAGCAAGTACCTTATGACAGCGGCGCACAGGCAGCTTACCAAAAATGCAGATAAGAAGTATCTGCTCGTGTCGATTGACGCGATAAACTTTAAGCTTGTAAACGACCGTTTCGGCACGGATGTGGGCGACCAGATGCTTGTGTCAATGGCAAACGAAATAGGAAGACTGTTTAAAGACAAAGGAATTTACGGCAGACTCGCGGGCGATAACTTCCTTGTAATCATAGAGGACAACGATGAGAGCCGACGTCTAATCGATAAGCTTGAAAAAGCCGATCTGCACGTGCAGGATTCCTCGTCTTACCAGCTTCACATAAAGGCGGGCATATGCCCGATTATACATTATGATTCCGACACGCCGCTGTCGATATACATAGACAGAGCTAATATCGCAAAAGAGGGCGTGCATATAATAGGTCGGAACTATCTGTGTTACTTTACCGACAGAATGTACTCGAAGCTTGAAATAGAGAGCGAACTTGAGGTTGACATGATAGCGTCGCTGCGCAGAGGCGAGTTTATAGCGTACTATCAGCCTAAATACGACCTTAAGACAAACAAAATAGTCGGCGCGGAAGCGCTTGTGAGATGGAACCACAAGGACAAGGGACTCATCTCGCCGGGCATATTCGTGCCGCTGTTCGAGCGCAACGGCTTTATAAATAAAGTCGATTTCGCCGTATACGAGCAGGCGCTGCGTATGCTGAAAAAGCGGCTCTTAAACAACGAGCCGATTGTGACCGTTTCAATGAATGTGTCGCGCTGCCATTTGAGCGACCCGCGCTTTGCGGAAAAGCTTGACGATTTGGTAAAGCGGTACAGAATACCGAAGAAGTATATTGATATGGAGATAACGGAGAGTATCTTCTCCGAGGGTGACAAGAGCGCAAACGATTTGGTTTATGACCTTCACCGCCGCGGTTACTCGGTGTCCATGGACGACTTCGGCAGCGGCTACTCGTCGCTTAACCTGTTGCGTATAATGCCTATTGACACGCTCAAGATAGACAAGGTGTTCATTGACGACATCGAAACGTCGAAGCGCAGCGTCAACATAATCGAGGAAATAATCGCGATGGCGAAGCGCATAGACGTAAAGACCATATGCGAGGGTATCGAAACCGAAGGTCAGCGCGATATTCTGCGCGAGGTGGGCTGCGACATGGCGCAGGGCTATTACTACTCAAAGCCGATTACCGAGGCTGAATTTGAGGAGCTTCTGAATAAGGGAAATTAAAAGAAAGGACATAAATGAAATGGCAAAAATCCAAATGAAAACGCCGCTCGTCGAAATGGACGGCGACGAAATGACAAGAATTATATGGAAGATGATTAAGGATATTCTTTTAACGCCTTACATCGACCTCAAAACCGAGTATTACGACCTCGGTCTTGAACACCGCAACGCGACGAACGACCAAGTCACCGTTGACAGCGCGAACGCGACGAAGAAGTACGGCGTCGCGGTAAAGTGCGCGACCATAACTCCGAACGCCGCGAGAATGGACGAGTACGACTTAAAGGAAATGTGGAAGTCGCCGAACGGCACGATAAGAGCGATGCTCGACGGTACGGTTTTCCGCACGCCGATACTCGTGAAGGGCATAACGCCGTACATCCCGACGTGGACGCAGCCTATCACGATTGCGCGTCACGCGTACGGCGACATTTACAAGAACGTTGAGATGCAGGTCAAAGCCGGCAGCAAGGCGGAGCTTGTGACGACCGATAAGGACGGCAACGAAACGCGCGAGCTTATATACGATTTCGCGGACGAGGACGGTATCATTCAGGGCGTTCACAACCGCGACAAGTCAATCGCGAGCTTCGCGAGAGCGTGCTTCAACTACGCGCTCGATATGAAGAAGGATATCTGGTTCGCGACGAAGGACACGATTTCCAAAAAGTACGACCACCGCTTTAAGGATATTTTCCAAGAGATTTTTGACGCGGAGTACAAGGAAAAGTTTGATGCGGCGGGAATAGAGTATTTCTACACGCTCATAGACGACGCGGTCGCGCGCGTTGTGCGCTCGAACGGCGGTTACATCTGGGCGTGCAAGAACTATGACGGCGACGTTATGTCGGACATGGTGGCGACGGCTTACGGCTCGCTCGCGATGATGACGTCGGTGCTCGTTTCGCCCGACGGCATTTACGAGTACGAGGCGGCTCACGGCACGGTACAGCGCCACTATTATAAGCATTTGAAGGGTGAAAAGACCTCGACAAACTCCGTCGCAACGCTGTTCGCATGGACGGGCGCGCTCCGTAAGCGCGGCGAGCTCGACGAGCTTCCCGAACTTGTAAACTTCGCCGACTGCCTTGAAAAAGCGACGATACAGACGATTGAGGACGGCGTAATGACCGGCGATTTGTACCTGCTCTCGTCGCTCGAAAATAAACAGAAGGTCGACACCGAAGCGTTTCTCCACGCTGTGGACGACAGATTGAAAAAGCTGTTGTAAAATTATAGTAAGCAAAACCCCGCGGCTTTGCTGCGGGGGTAAGTTTTCGCGAGTGGATAATTTAATTGTTCACTCGCTTTTTTCTTCCTTGTTTTTTATGTACATATCCTCAACCTCTTTTTGAACTGCCTTAAGCGCCTCGATTGCATCCGTGACAGCGTTAAAAAGCTTGTAGTACATCTCCTCGTACTGCGGCATTTCCTTCACCCCCTTTATAAAAATAAAAAAGCGCAGCCCTATCTCTAAGACCGCGCATAAAAACACGGTCGGAACTGCTAAATTCTACAACAATAAGCTAGACAAAACCCCATTGTAATGACCGCATTTTTTGCATAACGCAAATAGGTTTGTTCTACCTTATTAAGTTGTAGAATTTAGCATATAAATTGTATCATAAAAAGTCGAATTTGTAAAGAAAAACCGTTTTACATTAATCGTCATTCTTCGACATTTCCCGCATATAAAAAACGCGGCTATACAGCCGCGTTTTTGCCATATTTTATTCATACGCAATCACATTCAGCAGTTGTATAATTTTCGCAAAAACAAAAAATTGCAATGACACAAGTACGCTGCAGAAAAATATAATCCAGCCCGTTGCTGCCATATCTTTACCGACAATTATTCCGAGAATTAATCCGGGTAAAAGGAACAGCGCTCCTATGATATTGCAGAGTATGGTCAGAAACGGAGTACCGGCATCCTTCGGCATTTCCACAGGCTTTGGTGTTACGGCGGGCGGAAGCTCACGTTTTAGCAATGCGTATTCCTCATCTGTAATTTCCATATTTTTTATTTTGTACCGTCTTTCGCTGTAAGGAAATAAATGGTCTGTTTCTGTATAATTGTATTCTGCGGGTAAATTTTCGGTAATAAGATAATCGATGCTTTGTATTTGTATTTGTATGTGATTTCCGTTTACTGATATGTCCACAATATCTGATATGTTCAGTCTCTTGTCTGTTGTAATAAAATATTCATTATTGACTTTGCTAATATCGTTGACATCATATCCGACGATTCTTACATTATACGGCGCGTATTCTTTTATATACAGTCCGTGAGCTATTAAGAAATCACGCTTGCTTTTGTCTAAAATTTTCTTTACCGCTTCATTCATTTTTTTATCCTCCGTTATTGTCTTATTGTGTATAAAAATTGAATCATCTTCTATTATCTTACACTAAAATGATTATTTTGTCAAATAAATAGATTTATATTCTATAATATTTTTGAGGTGAAAGCATATGATCGGCGAAAGACTGTGGGATTTGCGCAAGGACGAGGGACAGACAGAAAAATACGCTCCGCCTGCCGGAAAACCTGCCCGTACCCATGACAGGGATCTGTTAAGGCTGTATATATCGACATTGAAGGAATATTACGCGAAATAAAATCATTCCCCTATCCGAGGGGGTTTTGTGATATATTAGGGCTGTCGAGGGCGCCAGCCCCTACGATGTAAAATTCAAAAATATGGGCGTAGGGGACGGCGCCTCGACGTCCCGTTAGCGTAGGGGCGACCCTCGCGGTCGCCCGTTCTCCCGACAATCCGATGTCAACAATACCGTAGGGGCGACCCTTGCGGTCGCCCGTTAGTAAGGCTCCCCTATGAGGTGAATGACGCTTTAGCGTCATAGGCATAGAGCTTTGCTCGTATGCCGTAGCAAAAGGAGCTGTCACCGAAGGCGACTGAGGGGTGGCTTTTCAAAATCCGTTGCCACCTCTCCGTCATTGCTGCGCAATGCCACCTCCCCTCAAGGGGAGGCTAACGATGTGCGGCGTTCTCTGTATGGCTCCCCTATTAGGGGAGCTGTCGCCGTAGGCGACTGAGGGGTTTATATGAAACAAAACCCTTCCACCGCCTACGGCGGTCCCCCCTCCCCTAGTAGGGGAGGCTCATGTGCAAACCATATTGACAAAACCCCCGTATCAGTGTAAAATAAAGGAAAAATCCGTTACCGCGGCAGCGGGACTGAAAGGACGAGCCATGGAAGAGATATTACGCGTTGAAAACCTCAATTTTGAATACCCCGACGCGCCGGTGCTGCGCGATGTATCCTTTACGCTTAACAAAGGCGATTTTCTCGGCATAATCGGCGCGAACGGCGCAGGCAAAAGCACGCTTATAAAACTCATCTTAAATCTTCTCCCATGCCCGAAAGGCGCAATCAAGCTTTTCGGCGAGGACATAAGCTCGTTTAAGGACGTTCACAAGATTGGCTACGTGTCGCAGAAATCAAACGCGTTCGCGAAGAATTTCCCCGCGACGGTCGAGGAGGTTGTCGCCGCGAATTTGTACTCGCAGAAAAAATTATTCAGCCGCTGCACGCGCGCCGACCGCGACCATGTGCGCGAGGTTTTGAGCCGCGTCGGTATGGACGGCTATCTCAACAAACCGATAGGCAAGCTGTCCGGCGGACAGCAGCAGCGCGTATTTATCGCCCGCGCACTCGTCGCGGAGCCGGAGCTTCTTTTAATGGACGAGCCGACGAGCGGCGTTGACGCGGCGAACGCCGCCGCGATAACCGACATAATAACCGACCTCAACAGCCGCGGTATGACGATAGTGATGACAAACCACGACACGCCCGCGCTTTTCAAAATTTCGAGTGTGCTGCTGATTTTCTGCGAACACGGCAACGGTGAGTTTGTGAAGAAAACCGACCTGACGCTTGACGAGGTCAACGACATATTCGCGGGAAGGAGGAAGCACCACCATGCCTGACATATTTTCACAGGGCTTCATGCTCCGCGCGTTTCTGGCTGCCGGGATAATCGCGCTCGTGTCGCCGTGCATAGGCACGACGCTCGTGTTAAAACGGTTGAGCGCGATAGGCGACGCGACCTCACATTCCGCGCTCGCGGGAATAGCGTTCGGACTGATGATAGGAATAAACCCGATACTCGGCGCGATACTGTTTTCAATATTCGCCGTACTCGGCATAGAAACGCTGCGCCGCGCTTTTCGCGGCTACGGCGAAATTGCGACGGTCGTCGTAATGTCGGCAGGCATAGGACTTGCCGCCGTGCTGTCGCGCTTCACCGGCAGCGCGTCGAGCCTTGACAGCTTTATGTTCGGCTCGGTAATCGCGATTTCAGATTTTGATTTGTGGCTCACCGCCGCGCTCGGAGTGGCAGTGGCAGCGGTGTCGGTCATTTTGAGAAAGGAATTGTTTTTCGTAACGTTCGACGAGGAGGCGGCAAAGCTCGCCGGAGTGCCGACACACACCGTCAACCTCGTAATAATGGCGCTCACCGCCGTAACGGTCTCGGTCGCGTCGCGCATAGTCGGCGCGCTGATGATTTCGTCACTGCTCGTGATACCGGTCGCGGCGGCGATGATGCTCGCGAAAAGCTATAAACAGACGATTGTGATTTCAATTCTGCTCGCGGAGGCGTTCACAATAGGCGGACTGTTCGTGTCGTACTACGCCGACTTAAGCCCCGGCGGCACGATTGTGCTGATAGGCGTAATTTTCCTCGCCGTGGTTGCATTGGCGACAAGAAAGAAAAGGATGTAAATATTAAAATTTTATGCGGGCTGTCGAGGGCGCCAGCCCCTACAGCGATAAATTTATAAAATACGGGTGTAGGGGACGGCGCCTCGACGTCCCATCAGCCTCCCTTTGCTACGGCGTTTGTTGCTTCGCCACACGCCTACAACACGCAGGCGTGTGGCTCCCCTATGAGGTGAATGACGCTTTAGCGTCGTAGGCATAGAGCTATGCTCGTATGCCGTAGCAAAAGGAGCTGTCGCCATAGGCGACTGAGAGGTGGTTTTGAGAATTCGTTGCCACCTCTCCGTCATTGCTTCGCAATGCCACCTCTCCTCAAGGAGAGGCTAACGATGTGCGGTCGCCCGTATGACCCTCGGAGAGAGGGTTTTTTTTATATAGTTCATTCTTATATTGTGTTTTTATTTCTCTTTAAATCTGTACAATGTGCGCGTCTCGCCGTCAACGTCAAGCTCATCACTCGTGTTATAATCCCGCTTGTTAAACTCTCCTTCGCGCCAGTCGCTCCAGCCTGACCAGTCAGACCAGTCGCCCCACTTCCAGAATTCATACTCGTACCGTACCGAACGTGAGCGGTACATTGTGTAACTGCCGCCGTTTTCCTTTTCATACCAGCGATAGCACGTATTTGAGCAGCGATACATACCGCCGTCATCACCGTACATCACCTGCCCGCCCATACCGTCGGGCGCGTCGGGCAGACGGTAGTCAAACGTGCCAAGCTCGTGGTACGCGGTTGAACCCGGGAAATTAAAATTGCCGGTGTGATAGCTTATGTTCGGGTCGTCGCTGTAGCCGGCGCAATAGTGATAATACGTGTACGTGACGGGATTTGACACTGATTTTGTGTCAACCTCGCGCGTGTCGCTTTCGCTTATGTAATCGGTTTGCCAGTCGCTCCAGTCGCCGTAAATAGTGTTCGTTCGTATATAGTTGCCGCGGTCGTACCTGTTTTCACTCGTGTAATACTCCTTTTCACGCGTGCGTGTGCGGCTGCGATTTTCTGTCTTTTTTTCTATATAATACAAATCGTCGTCAACGCCGTCGGGCAGGCTTGTACTCCAGTCCGACCATGTGAACACCTTAGGCGTAATTGAAACAAGCCGCCGCGCGTCATTCCAGTCCACATCGCAGCCCATACCCTCCGCGACCGCACGCGCCGGAACGAGTGTTCTGTCGGAGAGAATAATCGGCGCGGTGTCAAGCTGCACCTCTTTATGATTTATATACATTTTTCTGTTGCCTATCGCGACCTTTACCGTTCTGTCGCCGCGCGTGCCGGTAACCGTCTTTGACGATGCGTCCCAGTCCACTTCCGCGCCGAGTTCTTCAAAAATTTTGCGCATCGGTACCATTGTTCTGCTGTTGTATATGAGCGGCGCGCGGTCAAACTCTATGTTTTTGCCGGAAATTTCAACCGATATGCCGCCGCCGTCGGAAATCACAACGTCATATTCGCGCGTCATTTGACTGCCGTCCGCAAACGACGCGACCGCCTTAAGACGGTGGCTGCCCGCGTAATTCTCGCCGCTCACGTACGTTGAAAACGGTATTTCCTCCGACATTCCGACATAATTGTCATCTATAAAATACGTGACCTTCGTCGTCTCGTTATTATATTTTCTCGCGTAGCAGGACAGCAGAAATACGGAGTTTAAGTGTCTGCCGTCGGTAATTTCACGGTATACGAGCGATGCGTCGCCGTCGCAGTCATCCTGTATGAAACGATCGCCTTTTGTAAGACGCAGATATTCGTTTTGAAGTGTTTTACTTGTTGACAGGCGGAAATCATTTTTTTCGTTATTGACGTAGTTGTCAAAGTACGCCATAAGCTTAATCTGAGGGTAAACCATAGGCAGGTAGCCGCAGTACTCGCGAAGCCTCCTTAACGCGAATTCCGTCGTATCCTCGCCAGCCGTGCCGTTATTCATAACGTGGTGACCGCAGCCCGACTCCGAAAGCATTATCGGTTTTCTGCCGCCGTACTTTTCCACTATTTCCTTAAGAGCCGTCACAGGCTCGGAATTAATGCCGTTTTTGAAGAATAGCGCCGCGTCCTTGTCGTTTGAGTCGGGATATTTTTTCGCGTACGACGACACACCCACCCAGTCAACGTATTCGTCGCCGGGGTAGTAATCGTCAATATTTATGTTCCAGTTTGACGCTTGATTTGGGCTCCAAACCATAGCCACGTTTGAATTTCTGCTTTTAAAATAGTTTGACACATGGCGGAACGCGGCGACAAATTCACTGCCGCTCGCCGGGTTTGTCCACACGTCAAATTCGGCTCCGAAGCGCATGTAGACGGGTATGCCGCTGTACTGTGACAGCATGTCCGATATTTCCTTGAGATAACTGTCCATGCTGTTTATATTCCGTATATCGCTGCCTTGTTTCGGACAGTTCAGCGCGAATTCAACGGCTATGCCCGATTGCGCCGCCTGTCTTACTTTAACCGGGTTTGATCCGAGCAGCGGCTGACCAAGCTCCTGATACACGATTGTCATAGACTCGTTGCCGAGCTGTGAGCGCGTCGGCGCGTCGGAGTTTAAGCCGAACAGCACGCCGTTTTTATGCTCATTTTTCGCACCGTAATACGTTGCCTCTCCGCCGTCGGTGTACACGGACATTTCGGACGCGTACTGGCGCGCCTTTATCTCCGATATTTTCGCGCGTTCCGCATAATCCGCGCCGAGATTTTTTTCGTACTCGTAAAGCGACTTGTACACCTGCGCGCTGCTGTCATAATCACCGAGCGCGTAATACGACTTTCCCATTTCATCGTAACGGCTTGTCAGCACGTCATGCTTGCTTTCGCCTTCCGTCATTGACGAGCATATATCTATTTCCTGACGCGCGTATTTTATTATATCCTTGTAATTTCCTGCGTTTTTTGCCGCCTGGTACTGATTGTCAACAGCCCAGAACGAATGCGGAAACTCGTCCGCAAATACGGTCGGATTGCTCCAAACCGCAAGCGTTACCGCCGTAAGAATTACCGCTGCCGCCCTTTTCATTTTCATCTCTCCCGTTTGTAATTTAACGTCTATATTTTATCACATATCGCACATATCGTCAAATAAAAAACCGATTGACACCCTCCGAAAAAAATTGTATAATAAATCTATAACCAACACGCGAAGAAAGGAAGAACAAATATGTATATTGCAAACGAAAAGAGATACGACACGATGAAATACAACCGCTGCGGAAACAGCGGACTTAAATTGAGCGCGTTTTCGTTGGGGCTTTGGCACAACTTCGGCAGCGGCGACAATTACGACAACATGGTTGCGATGCTCACGACAGCGTTTGACCTCGGCATAACGCACTTTGACCTCGCGAACAACTACGGACCTTACCCCGGCAGCGCGGAGGAAAATTTCGGCAAGGTGATGAAGAACGAATTTAAGCCCTACCGCGACGAGATTATTGTATCAACGAAGGCGGGCTACGGCATGTGGGCTGGACCCTACGGCGACCACGGCTCACGCAAGTACCTCATAGCAAGCCTTGACCAGAGCTTGAAGCGTCTCGGTCTCGACTACGTGGACATTTTCTACCACCACCGCCCCGACCCCGAAACGCCCATGGAGGAAACGGCACGCGCGCTCGACCACATCGTTCGGAGCGGCAAGGCGCTGTACGTCGGCGTTTCAAATTACAGCGCGGAGCAGACGAAGCAAATGGCTGAAATTATGAAGAGCCTCGGCAC
>CANQQS010000089.1 GCA_947626045.1 uncultured Clostridia bacterium
TCCTCGAGATGTATAAGCGCGTTCATGAGAGTTTCGGACGCGTACTGTCCGCCGTACTCTCCGTACCTTCCCTTTTTGCCCACTATTCTCTTCTCCTCTCAAATTACATGTTCCCGTTTATTTTACCAGATTTCGGCGCGTATTACAAGTGTTTTTTTATTTATTCCTTGACGTTTTATTTGTTATGGATTATAATATACGTATGAACGGTAATCGGGGAGGGATATTTATGCCGTCGCGGAAAAAGCTTGAGGATCTTGAATATAATGTTTTTCGCAGACATTCGGACAGCGGCGGCGCGGGTGACGACGGTGAGTTTGGCGGCACAGGCTGTCTTACGATACTCGCCGGAATTATTGTCACGGTGATTGTCCTTGTCGCGGTCGTAGGCTTTTTGCAGATTGGCAGAAACAGTCCTTCCGCGCATTGCGCCGTATCGGGCTGCTCCAATAAGCCCAAACCGGGCAGCAGCTACTGCTGGCTGCACAGCTCGTCGTACAGCAGCCGCGGCGGCAGTAAGGATATAGAGCAAACCGCTCCCGACTCGTCGAACGACTCGAAATCAAGCGGTAAAATCTGGGGCGGCAGCACCGGCAGAAACGAGGCTCCCCAGTCCGGCAGCATGATAAATTAAGGCATATAAAAACAGAGCGGTCAGCCGCTCTGTTTTTTGATTTACTTTATCACTCTTACCTTCATAACGTCGTCGATGGCGTTAAGCTTATCCACGATGTCCTGTGTAATCTCGTGGTCGGTGTTGATGATTGTGTACGCGATCTCGCCGCGCGAGCCGTTAATCATGTCGGAAATGTTCACGCTCGAAAGCACCTCGGTAAAGCGCGCGATGACCGTCGGAAGGTTCTTGTGCTTTATCGTTATTCTGCCGACCTTGTCGTTCGGGAGCGTTACGTTCGGGAAGTTTACGCTGTTTGTGATGTTGCCGTTTTCGAGGTAGTCCTTTATCTCGTCGGCAGCCATTACCGCGCAGTTGTCCTCTGACTCCGCTGTTGACGCGCCGAGGTGAGGAATGTTTATGATACCCTCGTGGTTCACCGTTTCGCTGTCGGCGAAGTCAACGACGTACTTTCTTACCTTGCCGTCTGTGAGCGCCTTAACGATGTCGGCGTTGTTCACAAGTCCGCCGCGAGCGAAGTTGAGTATTACCACGCCGTCCTTCATCTGCGAAATAGCCTCGGCGTTGATCGTGTTCTTTGTGGAATCGAGAAGCGGAAGGTGCAGCGTTATAAAGTCAGCCGCTGCGTATACCTCGGCGGGTGACGAAGCCGTCTTTACGTGTCTTGAAAGCTGCAGCGCCGCGCTTACAGAAAGGTACGGGTCGTAACCTATCACGTCCATGCCGAGCGATATTGCCGCGTTCGCGACAAGTACGCCTATCGCGCCCAGACCGATAATACCGAGCGTCTTGCCCTTTATTTCAGTTCCGGCAAAGTTTGACTTGCCCTTTTCAACCTGCTTGTCTACGTCGTCACCTTCGAGCGTGTTAGCCCATTCGATACCGCCTATGATGTCGCGCGACGCGAGAAGCATACCCGCGATAACAAGCTCTTTAACGGCGTTTGCGTTAGCGCCCGGTGTGTTGAACACGACAATACCCTTTTCGGTGCATTTGTCTATAGGGATGTTGTTTACGCCCGCGCCGGCTCTTGCGACAGCCTTCAAGCCCTTCGGCAGCTCCATGTCGTGCATTTTGTAGCTGCGCAGAATTATGCCGTCAACCTTCTCCGCGTTCACGTCGTCGGTTATCATGTATCCTTCGCCGAGGCGGTTGAGTCCGCACTCCGCGATTTTGTTTAACGTAAGTATATTAAACATTGTATTTCTCTCCTATTCATATATTAGGCTCCCCTAACAGCAGGGGAGCTGTCACACGCAGTGTGACTGAGGGGTTTATACGGGCGAACACGGTTCGCCCCTACGGTGTGGACGGGCGGATAATATCCGCCCCTACGTTCATTATTTATTTTCCGCTTCAAATTTCTTCATAAACTCAACAAGCGCCTCAACGCCCTCTATAGGCATAGCGTTGTAAATGCTCGCTCTCATGCCGCCGACGGTTCTGTGACCCTTGATGTTGATAAAACCGGCAGCCTTCGCTTCCGCGACAAATTTCGCGTCAAGCTCCTCGTCGCCCGTTACGAACGGTATGTTCATAAGCGATCTGTCCTCGGGAACAACGGTACCCTTGAACATTTCCGAGCTGTCGAGAAAATCGTAAAGAATTTTTGCCTTCTTTTCGTTTATCTTCTGCAGCTCCTTGACGCCGCCCTTGTCCTTTATCCATTGAAGAACGAGACCGAGCATATAAATGCCGTATGTAGGCGGTGTGTTGTACATCGAGCCGTTGTCGCGGTGAATAGAATACTTGAACATTGTTGGTGTGCCTTCGAGCGTGTCGCCGATAAGGTCGTTTCTTACGATTACGAGCGTTACGCCCGCGGGACCAAGGTTCTTCTGCGCGCCGGCGTAGAGGATACCGAACTTGTTTATGTCTATCTCCTCCGCCATTACGCACGACGAAATGTCCGCAACGAGTACCGCGTCGGTGTCGGGGATTTTCTTTTCGGTGTAGTGCGTGCCGTATATCGTGTTGTTATAGCAAATGTAGCAGTAGTCGGCTTCGGGGTCGAACATACTCTTATCGGTCTGCGGAATATATGAGAACGTCTTATCTGCCGACGACGCAACCTTGTTGACCTTGATGTATCTCTCTGCTTCCTGTGCCGCCTTCTTCGCCCACTGACCGGTTATGATGTAGTCAGCCTTGCCCGACTTCGTGCCGAGGTTCATCGGGATTGCCGCGAACTGCGACGAAGCGCCGCCCTGCAAAAACAGTACCGTGTAATTGTCGGGTACGTGCATAAGCTCTCTAACGAGCGCCTCCGCGTTATCTATGATTGCCTGATACTCCTTCGAGCGGTGGCTCATCTCCATAACCGACTGACCTGTTGTGCCGTACTCCGTCATTTCGGCTGCCGCCTTCTCAAGTACCTCGAGCGGGAGCATCGAGGGACCCGCCGAAAAATTATAAACTCTGCTCATTTTTATAGCCTCCGTTTGTTTTAATTTTTTCAAATCGTTTACAATTATATCTCAAATCGGCGTAATAGTCAACAATTTTTAAATAAAGAGTGTTAGAAATTTGACAAGATTAGTGTGATTTTTTTCATCATTTTGTATAGTTTTCGACCGCTTCGGCTATCGCCCACGCGATTTTTGAGCGGTATTGCTCGTCGTTTAGCTTCGCTTCCTCGTCTGGGTTCGACAAAAAGCCGCACTCCGCCAGTATCGCGGGAATGGGCGGGTTCTTCATCAAAAACAGGCTCGAGTCAGCCGTTTTGACCGCGTGCGTTTCCGCGCCCGTAACCTCCCCTATTTTCTTTTGTATCGCGTCGGCAAGCTCCTCCGCGTCAGGGTGGCTTTTGTCGTAGAATATGTGCAGACCGCTCACCTTCGGGTCGCCGAAGGAGTTCATGTGTATGCTCAAAAACAAGTCCGCGTCGCTTTTTTCAATTATTTCACGCCGCTTTTTCATGTCGGAGATTTTCATTTTGCGTATTGTGTCCGCGCTCTCGTCCTGTAAGCCGCTGTCACCCTCGCGCGTCATTATGACGTTAAAGCCTTTGTTTTCAAGCACCTCTCTAAGCTTCTCCGTAATCGCGAGGTTCACGTCCTTTTCCTCCGTTCCGCTCACGCCCACCGCTCCGCCATCAGGTGATCCATGTCCGGCATCAAGTATTACTTTAAACGGCTCCGCGGAAAATGTCTGTTTTATATGCGCGCTGTCGCGTATGCAGCACACAACGGCAAACGCGAACACAAGCGCGACCGCCGCAATCGTTACTCTTTTTCTCTTAAACATAGCTGTCCCCTCCCGTATATTTCTATGCGAGAGGGGATTGGATAATGCGCTTTACAAGCCGTAAAATTATAATTATATCCATTAAATTTTAGGTTGACTTTATCCTAAAATTGTAGTATAATAGATATATCAAAATGATTGGAGTGCGTATTTATGAACATCAACACAAATACAATGGTTTCCATTTCCGAGGCAAACCAGAATTTTTCAAAGGTTGCCCGTCTTGTTGACCAATACGGCAGCGCTGTTATTCTCAAAAACAATACGCCGCGCTATTTGATTTTGGAGTTTAATCAGGCAGACGAGCAGCTTTCGGCTTCCACTGACGATGTGCTTGCGGCTTCGGAAAAGCTTATAGCGCGCAACAAAGTCGTATATGAGGAGCTTGCGAAATGAAAGTCCTGACAAAACAGCAAATATTGCTTTTGCATGACCGGTTAATAAAAGCCTTCGGCGGTTCGGATTTAATTCGTGATGAGGGATTGCTCGATTCAGCGGTAAATGCGCCGTTTCAAACCTTCGACGGAGCCGAATTGTACCCGTCCCTGCTCGATAAAGCCGCACGCTTATGCTTTGAGCTTGTTAAAAATCACCCGTTTGCAGACGGGAACAAGCGTATAGGCGCTCATGCCATGCTTGTATTTTTATCAATTAACGGTGTTGAATTGGAGTATAGTGATAATGAGCTGATTGAGCTGATATTGTCCGTCGCATCAAGCGAGAGTGACGATAAAAATATACTTCGGTGGCTTCAGCAGCATATTATTTAAGAGCATCCGCATGGATGCTCTTTCTCATTCAATACACTCCTGCAGAAGCAAAAGGTGATGGGATAATGAACGCGTGTTTTGTTCAGTCTTTTATTTTTATATCCGACACCGAGATATTATTTTCTCTTGCAATATTTGCCATGTCCTCGTATTCGGGTTTTGTGCGGGTGACGCCGTAGCCGGTGGATTTTTTTGCGCGGACGGCGCCGTGGGACGTGTTTACGGTCACGGCTTCGCGTTCCAGCGTGTGGCGCTTAACGGCGTACTCCCTCATACCTATCGTGGACGTATGTCTGAAAATAAGCTCTACCATTTTATCTCTGTCCTCCGCTTTGCAAAGGCATGTGAGAAGTATGCCCGGGCGGTTTTTCTTCATATACACCGGCACTGTGAACACATCGAGCGCGCCGTTTTCCGCAAGCGTTTCGACCGCGAAACCTATCTGCTCGCCGGTCATGTCGTCTATGTTGCAGCGAAGCTCGCGCACTTCGCCTTCGTCGCCGCTGTCGCCCAGGAACGCGCGGACACAGTTCGCCGTTTCAAAATCCTTGCTGCCCATTCCGTAACCCACGCTCTTGATTTTCATAGCCGGCATCGGCGCAAATTCCGTCACAAAATGCCTCAAAAGCGCCGCTCCGGTGGGCGTGCAAAGCTCTGTATTGCCGCTGCCGTATATGGGAATATCGCGTAAAATCCTTGCCGTCGCTGGCGCGGGTACGGGCAGCACGCCGTGGGCGCATTTTACCGTGCCGCCGCCGACGTTCACCGGTGAGCATACGACCTTTTCGGGCGACAGCTCCTCCATAAGCATACAAACGCCCACAACATCGGCTATCGCGTCCATCGTGCCGACCTCGTGGAAATGTATATGCTCCATGTCCGTATTATGTACGCAGCTTTCCGCCTCGGCAATAAGGTTGTATACGGCTATTGCGTTATCCTTTACTGCGTCGGACACGTTTAATGAGCGTATTATGCCCTCAACGTCGGCAATACCCGAATGATGGTGATGATGCTCGTGCATATGCTCGTTTTCTTCTTCTCCATGCACCGTTACGCGAATATGCGTGCCCGTTACGCCGCACTTCTGCGTTTTTTCGGCTGTGACAATCACATCGGGTATACCGGCATCGTTCACGCGCTTTATAAAATCCTCCGCGTCCGTAAGCTCCGCGAGCGCGGCGGTGAGCATATCGCCCGCCGCGCCCATATTACATTCAAGATAAAGTGTTCTCATATTTTTTCTCCCTTCGTCCGCGCCTGCAATTATTATATATATTATAATATACCTGTGGCGTTTTGTCAAAATTTACGCGCAAAAAAGCGCGCCTTTATTTTTGACGCGCTCTTTTCGTATCGTTTGCTTATCTGTTGTTGTTTTCGTAGCTTTCTATCATCTTTTTAACCATCTGTCCGCCGATAGAACCCGCCTGCTTTGAGGTGAGGTCGCCGTTGTAACCGCTTTCAAGGTTTACTCCGACTTCTCTCGCGGCTTCCATTTTGAAGTTCTCAAGACCGGCTGTTCTCGAATTCTTTGACTTTGCCATTGTTTTGTTCTCCTTCTGCAAAAAAATTTAATGAGTTTCTTTACTCGTTTATAATTTGCGCGTATTCGGAGAATTTAAACATGTAATATTTGTATTTGTCAGTTCATCACAATGCCGCCCGCGATTATTTTTTCGGCGCGTCTGCGAAGTCCTTTGTATTTTTCGCTCATAAGAAGCGGATCTTCTTCTAGTATGCTTTTCGCCGCCTGCTGCGAGATCGCGAGAATATCCCTGTCCTCGAACAGGTTGGCGATTTTCATTTCCGGCAAGCCGTGCTGACGCGTGCCGAAAAAGTCACCCGGTCCGCGCAGCTTCAAATCCTGCTCGCTTATATAAAAGCCGTCGTTTGAGATCGTCATCGTTTCCATGCGTTTTTTCGTGACCTCGTTGTTACCGTGCGCGATAAGTATACAGTACGCCTGCTCGCCGCCGCGTCCGACGCGTCCGCGCAACTGGTGAAGCTGCGACAAACCGAAACGCTCGGCGTTTTCTATTATCATCATGTTTGCGTTCGGCACGTTCACGCCGACCTCTATCACCGTTGTGGAAACGAGTATTTTTATTTCGCCCAACACAAAGTCGTTCATTATTTCTTCCTTCATTTTCGGCTTCATTCTGCCGTGCATAAGTCCGACCCTGAAGCTCGGGAACACGTTTTGAAGCTTTCTGCAAAGTTCCTCCGCGTTCTGCAAATCGCTCTTTTCAGTTTCCTCCACGAGCGGACACACAACATACGCCTGCATACCGGCATTTACGTTTTTACCGAGGAACGCGAACACGCGCTTTCTCATACTCTCGCCCACCGCGTAGGTTTTGACCGGCTTTCTGCCGGGCGGAAGCTCGTCGATAACGGAAATGTCGAGGTCGCCGTACAATATGAGCGCAAGCGTGCGCGGTATCGGAGTTGCCGACATGATGAGCATATGCGGATTGTTGCCCTTCGCGGCAAGCTTTGCGCGCTGCTCCACACCGAAACGGTGCTGCTCGTCCGCGACGACGAGCGCGAGGTCTTTAAATTCCGCCTTGTCCTGTATTATGGCGTGCGTGCCGACCACAACGTCCGCCTCACCCGTCAGCATCATGTCATACACGAGCCTTTTATCTTTCGCCTTCATGCTGCCGTTCAGGAGCGCGACCTTTATACCCGTGTCCTTAAAAAATTCGGCGAGCGTTTCCGCGTGCTGCGCGGCTAAAATTTCGGTCGGCGCCATCATCGCCGCCTGGTGACCGTTCTTCACCGCCGCGTAAATCGCCGCCGCCGCAACTGCCGTTTTGCCGCTGCCCACGTCGCCCTGAACGAGGCGGTTCATAACGCCGCCGCTCTTGCAGTCCTTCATTATCTCGTTAAGCACGCGCTTCTGCGCGTTTGTGAGCGGAAACGGGAGCGTGTCGGTAAACGTCCTCACGCATTTCACATCATTAAACACAATTCCGCTTTGATTCATGTTTTCGTCCCTGTGCTGCGACAGCGCAAGCTGCAAAATGAGCAGTTCCTCAAACACAAACCTCTCCCGCGCTATGTTGTAGCTCTCGAAATCCTCGGGGAAATGTATGTTTTTCATCGCGTAGTTAAGCTCCGCGATTTTGTACCTGTCGCGTATTTCGGCGGGAATGTACTCCTCGAGCCTGCCCGCCTCCTTTAACGCCAGCTCCATTGACGACTGGAGGATTTTCTGCGTAAGTCCCTCCGTTAATGGGTAAAGTGGCACTATTTTACCCGTGAACCGCTCGCTGCCCTTTTTCTCGAACACGGGGTTTACCATTTCCTTTTTACCGCGGTTACGCGTAATTTTGCCGTAAAGGATATACTCGTCGCCGGTGAAAAACTGTCCCTTGACGTACTTGTTGTTGTACCACACGACGTTTAAAGCGCCCGTTTGGTCGCTCACAATCATTGTTGACACAAGCAGATTGCGCCTTACTCTCACGTCGCTGACAGGCGAAAAAACGGTGACGCTGACGCACACCGTTTCCCCTTCGGCACAGTCGGCGATTTCCTTCATTTCCGACCTGTCCTCATGCGAGCGCGGAAAGTAGTAAAGTAAATCCTCGACCGTCCGTATTCCTTTTTTTTCAAACAGTTCGGCGCGTTTTTCGCCCACGCCTTTAATGTAGCGTATATCCTTTGACATCAGCCGCTCCCGTGTTATTCAGCCGATACTATGTAGTAGTATATCGGCTGTCCGCCTCTTTTGAATGAGACCTCTATTTCGTCGCTCTCGTACTTCGCTTCGAGAGCCTTCTGCATTCTGTCCGCCTGCTGCTTTTTAATATCCTTGCCGCAGTAAACGGTTATAATTTCCGTATCCTCGTCCGTTATTTCGGCTACGACTCCCGCAAGCACCTCGTCAAGATCCGTACCAGTGCGCGTTATTTTGCCCTCAACCATGCCGAGTATATCGTTTTTCTTTATTGTTTTGCCGTCGATTTCCGTGTCGCGAACCGCGTACGTAAGCTGCGCCGTCGCAACCTTGCCTATAGCTTTGCGCATGGCGTTCGCGTTCGCCTCCGCGTCCTTCTGGTCGTTAAACGCCACCATCGCGCTCACGCACTGCGGATAGCTTGTGCTTTCTATAACGACTATATCCCTGTCCTCGAGAATTTGAGCCGCCTGCTGCGCCGCCATAATTATATTTTTGTTGTTCGGGAACACGAACACAGTCTGAGCCTTGACCTTCTTTACCGCCTTTACTATGTCGTCGGTCGAGGGGTTCATCGTCTGACCGCCCTCGATTATTCTGTCAACGCCCATGTCGGTGAGGATTTCGGCAAGTCCTTTACCGGCGCACACCGCGGCAAATCCGAATGGCTTGGGCGGTTCCTGCTTTGCTTCCTTTTTCGGTTTGGGTTCCTTTTCCTTCTTCGGCTTCGGCTCCTTTTCCTTTTTCGGCTTGGACTTTTTGCCGTCCGCCACCGTCGAGGGTGTTTTGCCGTCCGACAAATCGAGCGAACCCTTTATAATCTCGCGGTGCTGGTGCTTCATGTTGTCGATTTTGAGGTTTATCATCTCGCCTATTTTTACGGCTTCCTCAAGCACAAAACCCGGGTGGTTCGTGTGGATATGAACCTTGCACACCTCATCGTCGTCAATTACAAGCTGACAGTCGCCCTTGTCGGCAATCGCCGCGCGGAAATCATCAACCGACGCGCCCGACTCGTATTTTTCGATTATAAATTCGGTGCAGTACTTGAATTTTATATCGTCGCCGCTTACGGCAGCCTGCGCCGTTTTCTTTGTTTCCGCGGCTTCATCGCCGCCGATTTTTGCGGTTATTTCGCCGCTTTGCAGGTAAGACAGCATACCCTCCAGCACATAGATCCAGCCCTGACCGCCTGCGTCCACAACGCCCGCCTGTTTAAGCACAGGGAGCATTTCGGTCGTGCGTTCAAGCGCCTTGCTGCCGCGCTCCACGGCTGTTTCAACAACACTTACCACGTCGCCGCTTTCCGCCGCAGCTGCCGCGCCTGCCGCCGCTTCGCGCGCGACCGTTAAAATAGTACCCTCGGTCGGGTTCATAACAGCCTTGTACGCCGCGTCCGAGCCGTCCTTTAACGCCGACGCAAGCTCAGCCGCGCCGCACTCCGTCTTGCCCTTAAAGCTTCTCGAAATACCCCTGAAAAACTGCGACATGATAACGCCGCTGTTGCCGCGCGCACCGCGCAGCGTCGCGAATGACATCTTATCCGCCGCCTTCGTGAGCGTCAAATCACCCGCGTCCGCAAGCTCGTTCGCCATTGACTGCGCCGTCAGCGACATATTCGTACCCGTGTCGCCGTCCGGCACGGGGAACACATTAAGCTCATCTACGGCGTTTTTGTTGTTGTAAAGGTTATTCGCGCCGCTTATGACCATTTCGGCGAATATTTTTCCGTTTACAGTATTAATTTTAATCACCCCTTAAAATTACCACCGCCACCTTGCGCGGCACGCGTCAGTCCACTCTTACGCCTTCCACTCTTACGTTTACGCGCTTCACCTTTATGCCCGCCGTATTCTCGACGTTGTAGCGCACGCGGTTCACAATGCTTTTGCAGATGGTGTTGATGTTCACGCCGTATTCCACGATTATGTGTACCTCGATTACAACTCCGTTGTCCTCGATGTTTATGTTGATTCCTTTAGTGATTGAGTCGGGTCTCAAAAGGCTTACAATGCCGTCCTTCTTGTTCCTCGACGCCATTCCGACCACCCCGTAGCACCTCGACGCGACCGCGCCCGCTATTTCGGATATTACGCCGTTGGCTATGGAAACCTCTCCAAGCTCGCTACCGGTTCTCAGTACCATGTCTCTTTCCTCCTTATATTTACACTTGTATATATTGTACTATAAATTTGGGAATTAGTCCATAGTTTTTTAAATTTTTTCCAAAAAAACAACGGAACGCGATTGCGTTCCGTCATTTTATCTGTAATTTATCTCTGTACGCGTCCCGAACCGTCGCCGCCCGCGAGCGTCTCAACCTCTTCTCTCGTAACAAGGTTGAAGTCGCCGGGGATTGTGTGCTTCAGTGCCGAAGCCGCAACGCCGAATTCAAGAGCGTCCTTGAAGTTTTTGCCGTCAACGAAGCCGCATATCGTGCCGCCCGCAAAGCTGTCGCCGCCGCCTACGCGGTCAACGATCGGGTGAACTCTGTACTCCTTCGAGTGATAGAACTCGTCGTCCGCGCTCGAATAAATGCAAGCCGACCAGCCGTTGTCCGAAGCCGACTTCGATACGCGGAGCGAGGAAATAACGTACTTAAATCCGAACTTCGCAACCATCTGCTTGAAGATGCTCTCGTAGCCCGCGAGGTTCAGTTCGCCGCTCGTTACGTCGGTGTTTTCGGGCTTGAAGCCGAGAACCTTGTCAGCGTCCTCCTCGTTGCCTATGCAAACGTCAACGTACTGCATGAGGTTTGACATAACTCTCTGCGCCTTTTCGCTCGACCAGAGCTTTTTGCGGAAGTTGAGGTCACACGAAACGGTTACGCCGTGAGCCTTCGCCGCCTTACAAGCAAGCTCCGTTATCTCAGCCGCTGCGTCCGATACAGCCGGTGTGATACCGGTGAAGTGGAACCAGTCCGCGCCGTCAAAAATCTCGTCAAAGTCAAAGTCGGCAGCCGTAGCCGTCGCGATTGACGAGTTAGCTCTGTCGTATGTAACGTTCGACGGACGCATGGAAGCGCCTGTTTCGAGGAAGTAGATACCGAGTCTGTCGCCGCCTTTTGCGATGTGCTTTGTTTCAACGCCGTACTTTCTGAGAGCCGCTATTGCGCACTCGCCTATCGGGTTCTTCGGAACCTTTGTGACAAATTCCGCGTCGTGACCGTAATTCGCGAGCGATACCGCAACGTTAGCCTCGCCGCCGCCGTAGTTTATGTCAAACTGGGTAGCCTGAATGTACTTCTGATTGCCGGGGGTGGAAAGTCTGAGCATTATCTCACCCATTGTAACAACTTTTGCCATTAT
>CANQQS010000090.1 GCA_947626045.1 uncultured Clostridia bacterium
TTTTCGTATTCCTCCCCGTAAACATAATCGTGGTATAAAATTTCCTCAACTCTTGATTTTATCGAGTTCATTCGCCGTACCCATTCAATTTGGTCGGCAGCTTTTAATGCTTCGGTCACACCCTCGCGCTCCGCCATTTGAGGGATAAGCCTGTCCAACATTTCGTGACAGGTTTTGTCGATTTCAGCGAGATGCTTTAACAGTGTGCCGTTCAGCAGCATAACGGTGTAAAGTCCTTGATGATGCTCCCGCAGATATTCTCGGCGGAGCATACCGTATTTGCCCATGCTGTAATGCTCGTCGGGTACTGTCAAATTTGGGATAAGATAATCACCGACTTTTGTATAAGAAATTTTCATTTGATTTCCTCCAATCCTTGTGCTATACTGATTGTGTCAATATTTTTGTCGTGATTTAATATCAACCGCCTTTCCTTATATACCGTCCTTCTAATTGCGCGCATAATAAAAGAAGTATAACGTATTGGGTGTTATGAATACCACCCTTTACATTATACTTCCTCCGCCGGGGCCCAGCCGTTATTCATAACCATAGGGTGACCGTGAGTGAATTCGGGATTCGCGATATATGTAGCCGAAATTCCCGGGTAATGGCGCGTAATTTCATCGAGGTATTTTACCATGCCGTCGTAATCATTGAGCATTTCGGGATTTGCGGAAATGGAATTTACAAACATATTCATTATGCTTTCCTGCTCCGTTACCCAGTTGTTTATCTGATAGCTGTACTCGCCCGCTTCCTCCAGCATTTTTGAGCCCGCGCTGCTTATGTAGAGATAGGAGCTGAGGAAAATCGTGGTCAGCATCGTAACCACAAGCATTATCATAATAAGCGTGCGGAAAAAACGCTGTCCCTTCTCGGTCAGGTTGACGCGTTTCTTTTCTGTTTTTGTGTCGGTGTGTTCATCGTCCCTTGAAGAAACAATGTCAGAATAATAGAGGATATTATCTATCATTTCACCGAGATTGGAGGCTTCAAGGCTTATCATATCCACAGGTCCCGTGTCGGTGACGCCGCTTTTCATCGCGTCGGCATATTCGGCTATTTTATTGAGCGGCGCGCGGAATTTATCGGACATATTGGAAATGAACTCGTTCCTGTATTTCAGCGCGTCCTCGGCGCGGCAGCGCTCCCTGTAGCCCATTATGTAGAATATGGCGATAACGGCAACCAGCGCAATAATGATTATCGAGTTTAGAATCAGCTGCGCGTAAGCGTCCTTGTAAAGCTCAAAACGGCTTATCTTCAGCAGCAGGTACCAGTCGTTTTCCGTACAGCTTCCGAAAATGATTCCGCCGTCGCGGCTTTCGGTAACGGCTGAACCGGAATTGGAGGATATACGCAGAAATGCCTCGCGGTAATCCGCGTATTGGTCGGAGATTTTCTCTCCCACAACAGACTCGTCCGTATATCCGGCGATAGTGCCGTCGCTGTTCACGATCATGGCATCGCCGTAATCCTCACCGCTCATTTTGGATATATATGATTGAATATCGCTCATGTTGTAGTCCATACCCAGCAGGAATTTGCCGTCGTCAAATGACGCAGCGACCGTGAAGCACATTCCGTCCGTAAACGCGTCCTTGTACACCGACGATATATATTCCTCGTCGGCGGGAGCGGACATAAGCGCCTTGTACCAGTCCCTGTCCTGCAATACATAGTCCTCGGGCGTAGCCATATCGGAAATCAGTACTTTTCCGTCGGGAGTGGCGCAGAAAATATTAAGACAAGCCTTTCCGGTCGAAGCGATCTCCCTTTTCTTTTCCTCTGAAAGAAAGGCGCGCAGATCTTCTTCGGTATAGCCCTGCTCCATACGTTCCGACAGGCGCGTTCCTATTTTATTGAGGGACTCGGTACATACGCCAAGACGGTTCTGGAGATCCGCTGCGACAAGCTCTATGCGCATACGTCCCAGCTCTTCCGTCTGACTGCCGTTCATTTTTATCATAATGAACAGGTTTATAATAAGCACGGCAATAACCGCGACGGCTATAAACGCAATCGGCAGATACATTGGTTTTTTTGTTCGCTTTTTCATGCGTATATCCCTCCTCTCGGCATACGGAGACACAATAATATTCTATCTTACTATTTTATCACATTTTTGCTGGTATTTCAAGGTATATAAAATATTTGTATTTTCAACAGATATGTCAATTTTCTCGTTGAAAAATCCCCTTAGCGCGGACATAAAACGTTTTTGCTGTTTCTTATATCCGCTAAACAGCAAAAGAGTGTATCATTTTCACATGATACACTCTTTCATAATCCTGCACGACAGCCTGTCATAAAATGATTGATTATACTGTCTTATGTCATGCCATCAAACGGCATATTTTTATTCGCTTTCTTTCTTCATATAAAATCCGCTCTTTACCGAGAAGGACGAGCTGCCGGCATCGATTTTCACTATTCCACCGTACTTTTCGGCAATGCGCTTCATGTTTTCAAGACCGTAGCCGTGCGTACGATCCTTCTTTGTTTCCGCGCCGGTAAAAAGCGCGCTGTTTGTGCAGCCTATAAAAAGATAATTGCCGTTTACGTACATCTTTGTTTTTATGTAACGTCTCTTCGACGCGTCCATTTTTTCGCATGCGTTTACCGCGTTTTCAAACATATTCGTGATGAATACGCAAAGATCCGTGTCGGCTATCGGAAGCGTTTCGGGCAGGTTCAGGCTGTATTCCGTTTCTATTCCGAGCTTTCTCGCTCTTTCGAGATACGTTCCGGCTATTATGTTCACCATTACATTTTTGCTGTACTGTCCCTTCGGAAGCTCGTCATATTCATTCGTAAGCGCGGACGTGTACTCGCGCGCCTTGTCTGTCTCGCCTTTTTGAAGCATTCCCGACAAAACCACCATATGATGACGCACCTCATGTCTTGCGGAATACGTGGCTTCCTCGGATTCGGCTATGTGCTTGTAGCTTGCCATAACGTGGCGGTTCTGCTCGGCAAGCACGTTTATAAGCTCCCGCGTGCGCAGCGTTCTTTTTACAAATTCAATTATTACGATAGCGGTGACGGTAACGGCACAGACGTATGAAACGAACAGCATCAGCGGATAAAAATATCCTTCAAGCGGGAATACAAATATCTGATACACATACTCTCTTACATCGCCGCCCCATTCCGCACTCTTTAAAATTATACGGCTTATTATGGCAATGACGACAACCGCGGCATATATGAGGTCGGATTTTTTCGGACGTCTTTTCTTCTTGAGTTTTATCTCGACAATGATAAAACACGCCGCCATAATGTATAAAAGCAGTATTATTTCAGACGTCGCCTGACCGAAAAAGGAACCGTAAAGGATTCTGTCCCGTATCAGCCGTATGCAGTCGTATATAAACCACGCTCCCGTCGCTGACAAAAGCACCCACCGCCGCCATGAGGTCAGATTGCACGCAACGAACATCAAAAGCGGCGCCATGTAAAGCTCGCATATAAAGTCGAGCATGTCCACATTTTCCTTTAAAAGGCTGTATGACCCCGCAAGAGACATAAACGCCTGCTTGATTGTAAGCATAAAGTAAAACAGTGTCAAAAGCAGCACTCTTTTGTCCGGCTCTCCGTTGGACACGTCAAGCACGTATATGAGCGCCGTCAAAAACGCGAGAATGGCGTACAACGTCGCGCACGCAATCGGCATAACATTCTCCACCGAGGTGGCGGCAAACGCTGTGTCAACGCTGCACATATACGGAAAAACGGGTATTATTTCCGCGGTTTCACCGGTGAAATACGTAATCATGGTAAGCTCTTTGCCGAGGTAATCCTCCGGCAGACGAATTTCGAAATTTCCCGACGCGGAAGGCTCAAGACCGTCCGTAATGACAAATCCCGCCTCGTCTCTCGGCGCACCCTCAAAGCTCGAGTAAAGCATTTCGCCGTCAAGAAGCATATCCACTCCGCAAACGGCGTCGTACAGGTAAAAACCGAGCTCCGCTCCGTCCAGCTGCTCCTTTATCGTCCGCGTCGCTCTGACGGCGCGGCACGTTTCATTCGGAAAAGCTACCGTGTAGTCGTTAATCATTTCGGGTGAGACCTCTCTCGTCTCGGAGCCGGAAATCAGCTCGTATTTCCAGTCCGCGACAATGCCGGGATCCATGGATTTATCTTTAATATTCGTTCTGCTCATCAGAACAAACGCGGCTATAATAAGAATAAAAACGGATGACGCGATAATTCCGCCGAATATATACTGTTTTTTATGATTCGGTTTCATACGGTTCAGTCCTTTCCTCATCGCCGCAGGTTCTGTTGTGATATTGTTCGTTATATGCTGCTCCTATTAAATTGTATCATAGTATATATCGTTTGTCTATAACCGTTCGTGCCGTATAACATACAGTTCGTGCCACGGCGGTCGAAAAAGACGCGCGTCAGGGAATATACTTAAGAGATTCGATTGCCGTATCAATATTCGGAAGCACGGACTCTCTTATAAGCTGCGCCGCGCCTTCCAGCAGCGTCTCACGCGGTATTCCGTGTGACGCGGACGTCGCGTTTATATGGATCAAACGCGCGTACGCGTAGCGCATTTGCGCGAAAGCCTCCATTCCGTCAACCATTGTTTTGAACTGCTCACCTGTCAGTCCGGAGAAATATATTTGACCGAATTTTTTGATAAAGTTTTCGCACATTTCCATACTCATGCCGAAATACTGCATGGTATAGTCGCCGCCGCGCTGACGGGGCATATCCTTATACGCGAAATACAGGTTGCACAAATCATATATCGGGTGTCCGCACATAATCTCGTCCATGTCGATAAGCAGCAGCTCGCCGTCCTGAACCATTACGTTACGCGCGTGCAAATCGCCGTGAACCATTGTGTTGCTGTCGGGTATCGCGTCAAACAGACGCATAAAAGCGCCGTATTCGTCATCGGTCATATAATCCTTGATCGATTCAAAAACTTCACGGTACAAATCGTTGGCGCGCACGGAAATAATGTCGCTTACGTCGGTCGATTGCACAGTCTTTACAAGCGCGGTATATTTTTCAACGTATTCGTCAAGTCTTTCCGGCTCCTTCATAATCGCGTTCGCGAGAGTGTCGGACTTTATAAGCTCGAACACCGCGCCGTAACGGCCGCCGCATTTTACCATGTCGTACGAAATAGCCGTCGGGATACCCTTTATAAACGCCTGTTTCGCGTAATTCATTTCACGCTTTATCGTGTCCGTTCCGACAGCCTTGTATATCTTTACGATTGTTTCGTCGTCGATGCGGTACACTATTCCGAAACCGCCCTCCCCTATCTTTTCGCAGCCGTCAACCGATATTTCACGCAGCGCTTTCTCGACGTCGATTATCTCGGAAAAGCCGGTCATTTCAAATATCTCGTATACCTCCGGCGACGCGTTTATTATCTTTGAATTATCTATCGTCTTTTTGAGCTTTAATATAATACGAAGTCCGGCGCTCGATATGTATTCGGTGTTTTCCGCGTCAAGCACAACACTTTCCGCGCCGCTCTCTTCAATAATGCCGAATATCTCTTTTTCAGCCTCGGCGGCGTTGTTTGAGTCAATTCTTCCGCATAATTTAATTGTTAAAGTATCATTTTCGATGATATGTTCCATTTCAATTCTCCTCAATAAATATAATTACAGATACATATATCCATTTTAATTTTACGCTTTTTTACGCGAAATGTCAATGACGCGGCGTGAAATGTGCCGTATTTGGCACGAATTTATCTTGAAAAGTCATATGGAGAGGTGGTACAATATATTAGACGATTAAATTAACGATAAGGGAGGATTATTTATGAACAATTTTGTAAAACGCGTGCTTGCGGCTGCGGCGGCTGCTTCGGTTATAATTACCGCCGCGTGTTCGTCGGGAACGCCAGAAAAGGAGGAGCAGCCTCCGACCATTTCACTTGAGACGCAGGCGATAGAGCTTGACGGAGTCGCCAACGCGCGTCAGCTCGGCGGCTACGTGTGCGCCGACGGTCGGAAGATAAAGGACGGCGTGCTTTTAAGGAGCGCCGCGCTGTCCACGCTCACAGACGAGGGCGCGAAAACGCTCGCCGAAAAGTATCATTTAAGGTACGTGTTCGATTTCAGAACGGAAACGGAGCGCAATGTGCTGCCCGACAAAGAGGTCGAGGGCGCGGAGAACGTATGGCTGCCGGCATTTGCGTCATCGCTGTACGACGATGAAACAGTGGCTGCGATAATGGAGGCAAGAAAGACGAACGATCCCGAACAGACGTATATCACTCTCGCGAAGCACAAGGGACTTTCGACGATATATTCAAAAATGCTTCTGACAGACGAGGGCAAAAAAGCGTATTCGGAGTTTTTCGACAAGCTGCTCACCGTCGGCGACGGCGAGGCTGTACTGTGGCACTGCACGCAGGGCAAGGACAGAGCGGGCATGGCGGCTGTGCTGCTTTTGTACGCGCTCGGTGCGGACGAGGACACGATCAAACAGGATTATCTTTTGACAAACGACTCGTATAAGGATTTAATCGCGGAAAATGAAGCGAGAGCCGCAGAACTCGGTCTTGATGAGGATGAAACTAAGGAATATGTAGGAACAGCCGCGGCGGTATACGAGGACTTCTTTAACACCGCGGTTGACAGCGTTAAAGCGGAGTACGGCTCGGTCGAAAATTATCTCACCGAAGGTCTCGGCTTAACGGACGGCGACATAACGGCGCTTCGGGATAAATTCCTTGAATAATAATTTGGAGTTGTCTATGAAGAAAATTTTATTTGTAAACACATGCGTGCGAAAGGAGTCGCGCACAAATGCGCTCGCGCGCGCACTCATTGAAACTCTTGACGGCAGCGTCACGGAAATGCGTCCCGATTTAAACGGTTTAAAGCCGCTCTGTGAAAGCTCTCTAAGCCGCCGTGAGGAATTGCTCGCGGCTGGCGATATTACAGCGGCGGAGCTTGACGCGGCAAGACAGTTCGCCGCCGCCGATATAATCGTGATTGCCGCGCCGTACTGGGATCTTACGTTTCCCGCGCTGCTTAAAATTTACCTCGAAAACGTCACCGTTTGCGGCGTGACGTTCCGATATACCGACGAGGGTATTCCCGAGGGCTTGTGCCGCGCGGAAAAGCTGTATTACGTCACAACCTCCGGCGGTCCGATTATACATAATTTCGGCTTTGAATATGTTGACGCGCTTGCGAGGGAGTTTTACGGCATAAAGGAAACGCGCTTTATTTCCGCCGAAGGACTTGACATAATCGGCGCGGATACCGAAGGCATACTTAACGATGCAATACGCAGAATTAAAACGCAAAGCTAAACATAAAAACAGACCGTATCAGGCGATAAGGTCTGTTTTTTAATCACGCAAATTTTTTCTTTATGATAATATCCACTTTTCTTCCGATAACGCCGACAATAACGTCGTCCGCGAGGTTCGCGATTATGGACTTTTCGAGTTCGTCCCACGCGTCGCCTTCCTTGTTGTCCTCCGCGTAATCCTTGTAGCTGCTCAGTGACCACGCATGGAGCCATCTGTCGTCATACGTGTTCGCCGAGCATACGCCCATATCGTAGAAATCGTAATACTCGCCGCCGCCCGTAACCTTCGCGGCTTCGAGGTAGCCGTCAAGCATGCCTTCCGCGACAAGTCTTATTTTGTTTATTATACCCTTTGAAGCGGCGTTCTTGCCCGACTTTGACAGCGCGAGAATATCCTCCTTGTCGAACATCGACAGGTTCTCAGCCTTGATCGACGCGTGAAGCTCGAAGTCGTTTCCTTCATTTTCAATCCAGAATTTACCGCTGCCGACCTCGAGAAGCTCGGGAAGCATACCCACAAGTTCCTCGGCGAGAAGTCTCAGCTGCAGAGCCTGTTTTTTGGGGAGCTTGTTGTACTCGGCTGACTTTTCAACCTCGGTAAAGATTGCGCCGAATGTTTCCTTGTCGCTTGAAATTGTGCAAATATCCGTTTTCATATTTTTCCCTCTTTCTGTGTTTTTATGAGTTCAAAGCCATTACAAGCTTTAAAATATTTTTATTGTTTTCATATTTGTAATCCATGCTCTCCGTCATTTTCTTTACCATGAAAATACCCAGACCCCCTATCTGCCGTTCCTCGGCTGACAGCGTTATGTCGGGGTCGTCCGTTTCGAGCGGATTGTACGGCTTGCCGTCGTCCTCAAATATGAGATTGAGCTTGCCTTTTTCGATTGAATACGAAATCTCCGCGTGCTTCGCCTTGCTGTAATTTATTATGTTGGAAGCAATCTCGTCGATCGCGATGCTGACCTTGCTCGAAATTTTCGGGATAACGTCAAGCTTCGACGTAATCTGCTCCGCAAACTCGCTCACAGCCAAGCCCGCGTCCTTGCCGGGGATAAACGAAAGCTTGTCGTCACCCTTTATGAAATTCAGTCTGAAGCTCACCATCGTAATATCGTCAAACTGCGGCGCGTCGCCGACGAAGCGGTCGATGTCGCGCTTTACCGCGTCACAGAGCGGCTGCACGTCAAGCTCGTTTTTGCTGAGCGAATTGAGCAGGTTTACAAGGCGATCCTCGCCGTAAAGCCGGTCATCGCTGTCTGTCGCTTCCGTTACGCCGTCGGTGTAGAGGTAAACCCGATCGCCCGGGGATAGCTGTATTTCGGTCTTTCTGTACTTAAGACCTTCCATACCCGCAAGAACAAATCCCGCGCGCATTTTTTCGTAATCGAATTTACCGTCCGCGCGCTTTATAACCGGCGGATTATGTCCGGCGTTCGCCACGCTCATAATACCCGTTTTCAAATCGACTATCGCCATCCACGCCGTCACGAACATGCCCGCGTCGTTGTTTTCGCAGAGCTTCGCGTTCGCCTGCGTGAATATCTCGTCAACGCTCATGCCGCTTTCGGCGAGGTCTTTTATGATTGTCTTAGCCTTCATCATAAACATTGCCGCGGGTATTCCCTTGCCCGACACGTCGGCGATAAGGAATGCGATCGTGGAATTGTCGAGCATGTAGAAGTCGTAGAAGTCACCGCCGACCTCCTTCGCCGTATCCATGCGAGCGTATATGTCGAACTCCCTGCGGTTCGGGAACGGCGGGAACACCGACGGCAAAGCAGAGTGCTGAATCTGCTTCGCAAATTCAAGCTCCGCGTCGATTCGCGCCTCCGCTTCGGAAATATAGCGCTTTAACGTGTCAACGGTTGAGTTAATGTCGTCCGAAAGCGACGCAAATTCCTCGTTCGCGCGGACGTCAACGGTAACGTCGAGATTGCCGTTTGTGATTTTCGACAGCGCACGGTTTACCTCGTTCAGATTGTCTATGATAAGCTTCTTTATGAGGAAGTACACAAGCGCGAACAGAGCCGCGAAAATCAGCACTTCCATGAACGAGCTTAAGTAAACCGAAACGTCGCGCATAAACAGCGCTTCTTCCTCGCCTATCACGCCGACGATATAATAGCCCTCCGCGAACTCGTATTCGCCCAAATACGGCTTGTCGTTAAACTCTGTGCTGAATATTGTATTTTCCGCGTACTTGTCCATATCGACTCTTATACCAAGGCTCGCGAGGTTGTAGCCTGTGTAGTCCGTACCCTCGCTCACTATGTTCCACTGTTCATCACAGATAACGATAAAGCCGTTTTCGCCTATGTGGCGGTTTTTTGCTATTTTTTTAACGGTGCTGTCAATATCAGCGCGGAACTCATTCGCGTCGTAGCCGACCTGCAGAAATCCGCCGCCCTGGAGCGACACGCCGCCGTATTTGTACGCAACGCTGCTGTCGTAGGACTGAGGACGGTACTCCTGCGCGAACGACTTATGTGTGCCGTCAAGCAGCACGAGAAACTCCGCCGACTGCTCGCCGCTCGCCATATCGAAGCCGATATAATGCGAAACGTTTGAGTTTACGATTATGCCGTTATCGTCGATAATATGAATTTCCGCGACATTGTACTTCTCCGCGAGCGACTGCAGAAACTCTGCGCTTTTATCGTTTGACGCGAGATACTCGCTCTTTATGAGGTTTGTTTTATTGAGCAGGTTTTCGTCCGACGTATCTTGAATATCCCGGTTCACGTCGTCAATGCTCGTCTTTATGACCGTTTCCGTTTCGGTGTTGGACATCTGGCTCTGCAGCATATAAGTATACGCGCTCGTCAGAGCGTACGCCACGACGATACATATAAACAGCCACGTCTGGAACGTCCGCGAAATCTGCTTTTTCCCCATATGCTGCGCGCCCTTTTCCTTGCCGAGCAGCGATATTACAAGCACCGCCGCACCGACCGAAAAGCCGTTGCAGAGCATCATCGGCAGCGAGCATACTTTAACGAAGCCGAACGCCGTACTCGGATCGTTCGCGTTTGTGAAGAAAATCATAAGCATGTGTATGACTTCACAAATCATGCCGATACCCAAGCCGTAAATCCAGCCCGGTTTTTTATTGTCGAACATGAATTTCCTAAGCGCCGCCGCGATAAATCCCGCAAGAGCCGTTGAAATCGAGCATGCAAGCTGCGTGTAAGCACCCGTAAGCCCGAAGAACGCCGAAATATAGCGGTATAAGCCGCCGATTATACCGGCGATTATGCCCGCGGGCGCGCCGAAAATAAGTCCCGCGCAAAGCGGAGCCGCGTCGCGCACATTCATGATCGTGCCGTCGCCTATGTCCACTCCCGCGATACTCGTACTCGCGAACGCCGCCATCGCACCAAACAGAATACCTATGATAATCTGCTTCTTTTTATAGCCGACCCGTCCGAACGCGGTTTTTTTCTCGGCAAGATATATAAGCACCGCCAAAATCGCGTTGTACAGAGCCGTCAGTATAAGTGTAAAAACCATCGGATACACTTCCTTTTATCGAATTACTCGATTGTGAGAATATCGACAAAGCCGGTAATTTCAAATACTTCCATAATTGTCTCATTCACGCCGGTAATCTTCATCTTGCCCTTTGTGTTCATGGTTTTCTGCGCCTTTAAGAGTACGCGCAGTCCCGCCGATGAGATGTACTCGAGGTCGGTGAAGTCGAAGCAAAGCTCCGTTGCACCGCCAAGAGATGTGTCAAGAGCCGCCTCAAGCTCGGGCGCGGTAACCGTGTCAAGTCTGCCCGATAAAGCGAGCGTTACCTTTCCGTTTTCGTTTGTTTGATTGATCGTCATAATAAATCTCTCCTTAATATTAATTATATTTAAATTTAATTTTTTTACAATTTTATATCCGCTGTCAGAATCTCACCGCGCCTATGAGGTTCTTCGCGTTCGGGAAAAAGGTCTGTCTGCTTATACCTATAAGCGTTTCCTTTAACTGCTGCGGATTTGACTTGTTCACGGCTGACGCGACGGTGAATTTCATCATACCGAACGCCGTCAGAAGCCCGTTCATTTTCTTCAAGCCTTCCTCGCCCAAAGAGCCGAAACGCGCTTTTACGAGGTCGTTCCACAGCCTTAAGCCCGTCTCGTAGTCTATGCCCATTATCTGCACCGACCTTTGGGGCGCTCTGCTTCCGGCAATCACGTGCGT
>CANQQS010000091.1 GCA_947626045.1 uncultured Clostridia bacterium
AGCCTTCTTTTCAATATAATGGAAATGATACGCGACGAAACGGGCTTTAATCCTTATAACGGACAGGTTGTCGTCGAAGCCACGCCGTTTAAGGACGGCATAACGCTTGTTGTGAGTAAAATGGGCGCGGCGCAGACGAGACTTGCAATCGAGGAATTTAAGAGAAGCGTCAAGGTGACGGCAAAGCTTAAATCCCCGGGCAATGCGGCGAGGAACGCGGTATTTTACTTCTCCGATTTTGACAGCGCGTGTATGTCGCTTACACGTCTTACCGACGAAATTCTCATTGACGGCGCTTTTTACAGGTTGGACAAAGCCTTCTGCCTTGCGATGAAGAACGCCGAGAAGCATGCAAGATACATAGACCTTATAAAAGAGTTTGCCGAAAGCGTGACCTACAATCCGTTAAGACGCGTGTTCGTGTCGGAACACGGCTCGCTTATAGCCGAGGGCGCAGAGCTTGTCGAAATGGCGCGCAACATCCGCTCTCTTACATAAAATTTTATAAAATGCTTGCAATATTGGGAAATACATGGTACAATACAAAAGAAATAAATTTGAAGGAGAGTAAAACATGAATATCTTGGAAACAGTTGTATTTGCGGAAGGTGAAACAGCCGATACGGCGGCGCAGCAGAACACAACAGCAACAACGGAACAGCAGGCTCCAGCGGCGCAGCCACAGCAGCAGGGCAATACCGTAATGGGAATGATTATGAGCTTTCTGCCGTTCGTACTTATTATCGTGCTTCTTTACTTTATGATGATAAGACCGCAGAGAAAGCGTGAGAAGGAAGCAAAGGCTATGCTTAACGCCATGAAGGTCGGAGACAAGGTTGTCACGATAGGCGGCATATGCGGTAAGGTCAGCAAAATAAAGGACGAGTTTGTCTGGGTTGAAACCGGCAACATCGGCACGCAGGACGAGAAGAGCGTTATCAAAATGGAGCGCGACTCCATAAGAACGGTAAATCCCGCGAAGGACTGATTTAAGGGAATATAAAGGAAATCTCCTTAATATATTGTATCGAGATATATTAAGGAGGTTTTTTTATGTCCGTGAATATAAAAACAGTCGTAAAAGGCGCGGCGGCGTCGATATTGTTCGCCGTGGCGGTCTTGTTTATCCTGTCGCTTCTGGAGCATCTTACCGGCATAAGTCCGAGCGTTATTAACATCGGCTCGTACGCGGCGGTAATACTCGGTATGCTTCTCGGGGCGGTAATAATAGCGCGCGCCGCCGACTGCAGGCGTCTTTTGCACGTGCTGCTCGCCGCGCTGATATACGCGCTGGCGCTTCTCGCGCTTGCTATGATTTTAAACGGCGGAATATGCTTTACCGCGCATACCGCGGCGGTAACGGCGGGAATATTCGGCGCGGCTATGCTGGGCTGCATAATAGGCAACAAGTAAAATTTATCGTACTATTGACTTT
Organism: uncultured Clostridia bacterium; assembly: GCA_947626045.1. Taxonomy (GTDB): domain Bacteria; phylum Bacillota; class Clostridia; order UBA1381; family UBA1381; genus Hominilimicola. Next base: position 1,436 of record CANQQS010000091.1, read on the forward strand.
TTTATCATAATATGGTAAAATAACGGTGTATGGAAATAAAACAGACACGGAGGATATTTCAATGAAGCACGTTACAACATTAAACAGCGCAAATCTCAAGTCAAGCGCGGTGCACGGCGGCTGCGGCGAGTGCCAGACTTCATGTCAGTCAGCTTGCAAGACGTCCTGCACGGTTGCAAATCAGAAGTGCGAGAACGCACAGAACTGAACAAACAAAATCATCGGCTGCGCGGTCGGTGATTTTCTGTTTAACGGCGCGTAAAATCGGTTCACGCGTTTCGTGAACGACAAAGGAGTTTTTTACAGGTGATACATAAGTTTAAGCAGCTCGGAATGAATATCGTGATGGATGTTTATTCCGGCGCGGTACATATAGCGGACGACGTGATGTACGACATGCTCGACTGCATATTTGAGCCGTTCACGCCGGAGAGCGAATGCCCCGAATACGTGAAGCAGGCTATGGGGGACAAGTATGCAGGCGATGAAATAGATGAGTGCTACGCGGAAATCTGCTCGCTTTACAGGGCGGGACAGCTTTTCAGCGACGACACATACGAGAAATTCGCGAAAAACTGGAACAAAGGCTCGATCGTCAAGGCTCTCTGCCTTCATATAGCGCACGACTGCAACCTGCGCTGTAAATACTGCTTCGCCGACACCGGCGAATTTCACGGCGGCAGAAGCCTTATGAGCGCGGAAACGGGTAAAAAGGCGATCGATTTCGTAATCGCGAACAGCGGCAGCCGCCGCAACATAGAGATCGATTACTTCGGCGGCGAGCCGACAATGAATTTTGAAGCCGTAAAGGAGATTACCGATTATGCCCGCGAGCAGGGCGAAAAGCACGGTAAAAATTTCCGCTTCACAATAACGACAAACGGCATACTCTTAAACGACGACATGATGAAGTACATAAACGAGAACATGTCGAACGTCGTGCTTTCGATAGACGGTACGAAGGAAACGAACGACCGCGTACGCCGCCGCGTTGACGGCAGCGGTTCGTATGACGCGATAGTGCCGAAGTTCCAAAAGCTTGCCGAAAGCCGTAATCAGGACAACTACTACGTCCGCGGAACATTCACGGCTTACAACCTCGATTTCGCGAAGGACGTTCTGCACCTTGCCGACCTCGGCTTTAAGCAGACGAGCGTTGAGCCGGTCGTCGCGCCGTACGATGAGGATTACGCGTTAAAGCCGGAACACGTGGACAAAATTTGCGCCGAGTACGACAAGCTCTGTGAGGAATACGTCAAGCGTTACGATGAGGGAAGGGGATTTAACTTCTTTCACTTCATGGTCGACCTCGACCAGGGACCCTGCGCGATAAAGCGCCTGTCGGGCTGTGGCGCGGGACACGAGTATCTTGCTGTCGCACCGTCGGGCGATATTTACCCGTGCCACCAGTTTGTCGGCAACGAGAACTATAAAATGGGCAACGTGTACGACGGAACGCTTAACGAGGACATACGCTCCGAGTTTGAACGCTCGAACGTGTACACGAAGGAGAAGTGTAAGGACTGCTTCGCCAAGTTCTATTGCAGCGGCGGCTGCTCCGCCAATGCGTATAACTTTAACGGCGATATAAATAAGCCCTACGAGCTCGGCTGCGAATTTCAGAAAAAACGCCTCGAGTGCGCCATAGCGATTGAAGCACATAAGAAATTGGGATAAAACGTAGCTGTGCGGGACGTCGAGGGCGCCGTCCCCTACGTGAGGCTCCCCTTGAGGTAAACAACACGCTTTGCGTGTTGTAGGCATAGAGCTTTGCTCGTATGCCGTAGCAAAAGGAGCTGTCGCCGAAGGCGACTGAGAGGTGGTTTTTATAATTCGATGCCACCTCTCCTCAAGGAGAGGCTCTCGACAGCCCGTTTTCGTAGGGGCGACCCTTGCGGTCGCCCGCAAGACCTCCTCTCTGAGGAGGTCGAAATCTCTGATTTCGGGTGGTGTATGATTTGTTTTTCCATCACACCCCCCAAAACTCACAAGTGAGTTTTGACCCCCTCATAGAAGGGGTCATAGGTAGGGGCGAACCGTGTTCGCCCGTTACCAATACATCGCGGCGGGCGAACACGGTTCGCCCCTACACCCACGCCGCAAATGCGCCAAACCATAATAACACAAAAAATAAAATTTAAGGAGGAATACACATGATACACAAGGGATTTAAGATGAAGCTGTACCCGGGACAGGAAGCGGAGTACGAGAAGCGTCACAACGAGCTGTGGCAGGAAATGAAGGACATGATCCACGAACACGGCGGCAAAAACTACTCAATCTACCTTGACAAGGAAACGCTCACGCTTTTCGGCTACATCGAGATAGAGGACGAGGAGCTTTGGGCGAAGGGCGCGGACACTGCGATAAACCGCAAATGGTGGGACTTCATGGCTGACATAATGGAAACGAACCCCGACAACAGCCCCGTTTCGACCGACCTCGACCTTCTTTTCCACCTCGACTGATAAAGAACACAGACAGGATTTTAAATCCTGTCTTATCTTTTGACCGAATAATCGGGCTTGATAATACGCGGCTGATAATGTATAATAGTGAGGATAACGGTAAAAGGAGAGGTGCATAGTGGGCAGAAGAAGAACAAGGCGCGCGGGCAAAGCTGCAGCGGCGCTGCTGACACTTATAATTCTTATTGTCGCCGCCGTGGCGGCAAAATACATACGCGGCAGTCACAGCGCGGAAAGCTATACGCTCGACAGTCTGCCACCCTACAGCGGAGAAGCGAGCGTTATACTCAACGACAATATACCGACCTTTACCGACAAGGAAAAGCAAACGACGCAAAGCTTTGAAAAATACAGCGAGCTTGACTATCTCGGACGCTGCGGCACGGCGACCGCGTGTCTATCGCACGACACAATGCCTAAGGAGGAGCGCGGCGACATATCATCCGTACGACCGACCGGCTGGCAAAACAGAAAATACGACTTTATAGACGGCGATTATATTTACCACCGCTGCCACCTTATAGGCTATCAGCTTTCGGGCGAGAACGCAAACGAGCGCAACCTTATAACGGGAACGGCTTACATGAACATAGAGGGCATGCTGCCTTACGAAAATCGGGTCGCAAGCTATATCAAAAAGACGGGCAACCACGTCATGTACCGCGTCACGCCCGTGTATAACGGCGATAACCTTCTCGCGAGCGGCGTTATCATGGAGGCATATTCGGTCGAGGACGGCGGCGACGTCTGCTTTAACGTGTACTGCTACAACGTCCAGCCGAACGTCGAAATAGATTACGCTACCGGCGAGAACCGTTTGGCGTCGGAACCGTAATTTCCGTATTGTCCCTGAACGTGAACACAACGCGGTCATCGTTCACAGTGACGCGCTCGGTGAGCGTGACAAACATTTCCGCGTCAAATTCAGTAACAATGCCGTCACTCGCGGGTATGCCGTTCACATACTCCGATACGGCTTTTTTTCGTTTTTCGTTGCCATGAAAAAGGCGATCCGATATATATTCAAAATCAGCCTTAATCGAATCCATGTCGGGAAGAACGCGGCTGACGGCTTCCGTAAAAATCTCTTTAAGCTCGTTTTCGCCTATGCTCGGAGCGGAGCATTTTATATCCTTATACCTGTTACTGCACGTGAGAACCGTGCGGCGGTATTTGTCGTTCGAGTGCCACACCTTAACGCCGTACGCGCCGCCGCATCTGCCGCAGAACACCCTTCCCGAAAACACGCTCGCACATTTTACGCGCCCCGTGCGGCGTTTAATCATATCCTGCACTTTATCGAAAATTTCGGGCGGTATGATAGGCTCGTGGTTTTCCTTTATGTAGTACTGCGGCACAAGACCGTCGTTTTTCTTAATTTTTTTATTCAAAAAGTCCACCGTGTACGTCTTTTGAAGTATCGCGTCGCCGCGGTACTTTTCGTTTGTGAGTATGCTTTTGATAGTGTGGTCGCGCCACACAGTCTTACCCGTAACGGTCAAAATCCCCTCGTCCGTCAGCCTGCCGGCTATGGCGCAGAAGCTGTACCCTTGAAGAAACAGCCCGTAAATGTGCCTCACAACGGCTGCCTGCGCCTCGTTTATGACAAGCTTACCGTCCGCGCCAAGGTCGTAGCCGAGAAACGCGGAGTACGCGAACGACACCTTGCCTTCGGAAAATCTCACGCGCAGTCCCCACGTCGTATTTTCCGAGATAGCGCGGCTTTCCTGCTGCGCTATGCCGGACATAAACGTAAGCATAAGGTCGCACTTGCTGTCGAATGAGTACAAATTCTCCTTTTCAAAATAACACTCCACGTTATGCTCGCGCAGCTTGTATATGGTCGAGAGCGTGTCAACGGTGTTGCGCGCGAAGCGGCTCACCGATTTTGTTATTATAAGGTCGATTTTACCTTCGAGCGCGTCGCTTACCATTTTGTTAAACCCGTCTCTGCGCTTGGTGCTTGTGCCGGTTATGCCCTCGTCTATGTAAAATACGATTTTGATACAATTTAACGGTTTCATTTTGCCTATGGTGCATTTTATGTTTTGTTATATAAATAGTACGACAAATCGTTAAATTGTTCAGAGAAATCGTTAAAAGGTTCGATAAATCGTTAAATTGTTTGGAGTAATCGTTAAATTGTTTGATAAATCGTTAAAAGGTATATGATAATCGTTAAATTGTGTAAAACCACAGAAGATACGCGGAAAAATCAATGATGGTTTCCACTGTTTTCAACGGAATTTTATAAATTCCCGCCCGTTATATAATCAAACTCCTCATCGGTGAGCCGTATATCCGCCGCAGCGATGTCGGACTTGATATGCTTTTCCGAGGTCGGGCTGAGTACGGCGCATATATTCATTTTGTGGCTCATAAGCCATGCGACAGAGGCTTGAGCAACGGATATACCGCGATTGTCCGCTGCGGCTTCGATGCGTTTGAGCAATTCGATATTTTCGGAACAAACATATTCGGCAGGCGCGTTGTTTTCGGAAACAACTGTAAAACTGCCGGATTTATACTTGCCCGACAGAAATCCGCGCGCGAGGCTTGAATACGCGATTACGGGCATATTATTTTCAATGTACCACTCACGCGCGACGGTGTTTTCATCTCCGGATATATCAACGCTCCCGCCCCACGGATCGAAAATACGGTGCGCCGCGCTGAAGCACGGACTTGATACGGAAAAGCCGTTTATGTCGTGGTTTTTCGCATAAGCATTAGCTTCGGCAATTCGGGTATGCGTCCAGTTTGACGCGCCGAACGATGATATTTTTCCTTGAGCTTGCAATTCATTGAGCGCCTTAATAATGTCCGATACAGGCTTTGTTTCCTCATCGCGATGAAGCAGGTACAAATCAATATAATCGGTGCCAAGCTCGGAGAGGGACATTTCGACATCCGCGAATAGATCCTCCGGCGTCAGCCTTTTGCGATTGTCGTCGTGATGGCAGCCTTTCGTTATGATATTAACTTTATCGCGTATATTCCGCGACCGTATCCATTCTCCCAAAACGCGCTCGCTCATGCCGTACACGCGGGCGGTGTCGAATGTGTTTATTCCGTTGGTAAAAGCCGCGTCAAGAATACCTCCGGCTTCTTTGCCGGAGGTCATAATGTCAATCGCCGTGCCGAATATGAGACGGGATATTGGGTTTTTCAGTTCGGGTAAAGTTATATATTCCATAGCGGTGCGGATAATCCTTCATTTTCGCAACATATATTTTAATCATCAATTTGCAGACTGCAGATACAAGGCTACACACAAGATAGTATACCATACGCAGACGATATTGTCAAAAGTTAAGGCGGTCAACTCACGACTAAAGTTACACGTGAGAGCCGCCGTTTTATCACGGCCGGCAGTTCCCGCAGGGCGTGTATCCGCCGTTTACAGCTTCCTCACGGCTGCTGAAATACACGCGGTTCTTTTCCGCAGGCAGCGAATTGCAGTCCGGCCTGTGGAACTTTTTAGAGTTTATATTCCCGATATATGTTCCCTCGGCCGCTTTGACTTCCGTTGGATTTGTCTGTGCTGTTTCATTTCGCTCTGTGACAAAGGATATGCTTTCGCCGTCACTTGTTGCTATAACATCACCTTGCAGGTCTGTCCGAAACACCTCCGCTCCCTCATCGCGCAGTCGGCTCAACGTTTTTTCGTTCGGGTGGTCGTAATTATTATCCTTGCCTACGGAAATTACCGCATATTTCGGCATCACATGGCGCAGGAAAATGTATGAGGTCGAGCTGTCCGAGCCGTGGTGACCGACCTTCAGGACATCCGCGCTCAGGTCGTATCCGGCGTCGACTATATTTAATTCCTCGTCGTACTCCGCATCGCCCGTGAACAGGAACGATGTCTGCCCATACTGTATTTTTAGGACAATAGACGTATTATTTACATCATCCGTGGCTTCCGTAATCGGCCCAATGAACTGAACGGAGCTGCTTCCCAAGCTGATGACGCTGCCGTGTTCGGGATGTGTAATCTGCAGATTTTGCTCCGCGACTTTTCTGATAAAATTATCATAAGCGTCCGACTCAACAGCCGTTTCCGGCGCGTATACCGTACCCGCCCCGGCAACCGACAGTGCGCCCGATAACCCACCGACATGGTCTTCGTGGGCGTGGGTGCAAACGACGTAATTCAAGTAATCAACGCCCAGCTTTTTCAAATATGCGGCAATAAGGCTGCTGTCCTGAGCATTGCCGCCGTCGATCAGCATTGTCTGCCCATCGCACAGAACGAGCGCCGCGTCTGCTTGCCCCACGTCGATAAAATGAACGGTGAGCGTTGAGCCTTCCGGCAAGGAGACTTCTGTCGGGGCAGGTGTCGCAGTTATGGCTTCTGTAGGCTGCAACGTGGGTGGATGCTCGGTCGGCGATGGCGGTTCCGTAGTTGAGCATCCGCTGACAAACATCATGGTTAACAATAGTAAATTTAATATTTTACGCATAGGTACATTCCTTCTTACATAAAAATAGATACATAATAGATATATTATATGTTTATTTTTACATTATAGCACTTTTTTTATATAAAATAAAGATGTATTGTATATCTATTTTATGTCTAAGGGGAGAATTTTATGAGTAAAAATACCGGTGAGGTTAAAAGCGTATCAATACGGATTCCGGAACCGTTGCTTAAGGAACTTCATTATGTTGCAGAATATGAGGGCAGAAGTATAAACAGTCAGGTGTTATATCTTGTGCGGCAGTGTGTTGGTGAATTTAAGGACAAACACGGAGATTTTGAGGTATAAGCTAATCATATATTTAAGGAGATCTGTTAATGAATAATAATGTGGATTTTCGTGAAGTAGGAAGCAGAATACAAAAATGCCGTTTGGATAATAACATGACTCAAGACGAGTTGGCAGAGAAAATCGGCTCCAGTCAAAAATACATCTCAAGAATAGAAGCAGGGAATCATAAGCTGTCATTTGAAACCGTTGTAGCAATTACGCGGGCATTAGGAATTTCGCTTGACAGTCTTATTGCCGATTATGATAATAGCGCAGATGAAAGCACACTTCATGAAATATTGAACACGATTCGCGGTATGAGTCCGAAACAGCTTGAACTGCTGCGCGATAACATAACGACTTTAAGAAAACTTGATAAATGACGATACAACAAGCGTTCGAGCGGCTGGGAAAATCGGCGTTCCGGTCGAGATTTCACCTGTCCGTGAAGGATAAAGACTACATCAAAAATAAAGGCTTGGAAACGATACGCCGCCACGCGGAGGATTTTGTGAAAACGCGCCTCGCTCCGGCGGTTATTCCCAATGACGGCAAGCAGACGCCGATGCGCGGTCATCCGGTGTTTGTAGCCCAACACGCCTGCGCCTGTTGCTGCCGTGGCTGTCTTAATAAATGGTACCACGTTCCGAAGGACGTGGATCTTACGCCGGAGCAGCAGAAGAAAATTGTAAATTTAATCATGGCATGGATTACACGCGAAATCGTGTAATCCTATATTTTTATATATCTGTTTCAATTTTATTCATAATTCCAAAAACTTTCGTGTACCAAATATAGACAGATGATGTCATCAATAAAGAATACTCTATTTTTTTCAGCATAAATCCCCATAAAAAATGTCATTTCTTTTAGTATTGTGACGAACGATTCTATGTCCGCAAACCCGCATAGATATTGACTTTTTCAGACAATAAGGTGTATAATTAGAGTGGAACAAATGTTAATAAGGAGTGAAGATAATGCCCGCAAAATATCAAGACTTACCCAGAGTCTTAGAAGATTTCATAAATGCTTTTCAACAAAAGCATGGATACTCGCCATCGGTACGAGAAATCGGACGTGGTGTAGGCTTATCAATCGCTTCGGTTTCAAGATGTTTATCTAAAATGCGTGATGACGGAACTATTCAATACAATGGGCACAGAAATATAGTGACAAAGTTGGCAAATGCTCTGCGCGAGGATACTATATGCATTCCTCTGCTCGGAACGATTACCTGCGGCTTGCCGGTACTCGACCGCGAAAATATCGAAAAATATGTGCGTGTACCGAAAACAATTGTCGGAGACGGAGAATATTTTATCCTTCGAGCTGTTGGTGATTCTATGGTCGAAGCCGGAATCGACAATGGTGATATTGTGTTAATCCGTAAACAGAGTAGTGCTGAAGAGGGACAGATTGCAGTGGTTCTCATAGACGATCACAGAGCAACGCTAAAGCGAGTTTATCCCGAACCACATAATCATCGGGTAAGATTACATCCGGAAAACAAGAACATGAGTGATATTTACATAAAAGACTGTAATATACAAGGTATCGCAGTAAAGGTTCTAAAGAACCTGATGTAAACGCGCTTAATCCCTCTGAGGCATCAATACCTATAGAAAGTAGGTGATGCTAAATGAACGCTTTTAACGAGGCAGCTATTTCCTTTCCCCACGGGAAAAAAAGTATGTTAGGTTCAAGAGTAATAGTCAATGACAAGCCGGCTATTGCATTCATCAAAGGTGATTGTATTGAAGCCTTTATTACAATGGAAGAGCTGGAGTGCTTAATGTTAGAAGGGCCATACATCAAATGCGATAATAATACAAAAGTAAAATACCTGACTCATCAAGATATTTTGTGTGAGCCGGTAAATGAATCAATAAGTTAACTATCCGACAGGTGCTGTTCATTGCGTGATAAGCCGGGGTAGAAGCAAAAGTCAGCGGTAAGCTGGCCGATGTTTCTATCCCGGCTTTTTTTTAGCAACAGCGTCGGATTGAATATTATTTGCCTGAGTTGCAATAGGGCAAAGGATATTACATATGGAGTTTCGCATAATATGCGAAAATTCTGTAGGGAATACCCTTGACCTGTTGCGCTCTTTTTTAGGTCTGTCGGTTTCCCGGCAGATCTCTTTATATATCTTTTGTCCTTTTGCCGAGAGGCGGAAAGGACGAAATTATGAAAATCAAGTACAAGTTTGCGGACGGAACAATCTCCGAGGTGGAAGTAAACGATGAAATTGGTGAGGTGATAATCGAGTCACGGCGCAAGGAAATGAACTTAGGTCGCAAAGAGCGGTATCACTGTCTTTCTTTGGACGCATTCGATTTTATGGGGACTGAGCTTGCATCCGGCAAAAACGTCGAAAGCGAGGTGATTAATAGGATTACTCTTTCGCAGGTAAAAACGGCGATTGCTGCTTTACCGGAGGTACAGAAGCGGCGATTACTCATGTTTATAGACGGCAAAACATTAACCGAGATCTCACGAATCGAAAATGTTAGCTGCGTCTCTGTTTGGAACTCAATAGAACGAGCCAAGAACCATATAAAAAATTTTTTTCAAAAAAATTAAAAAACAGGGTTAAAAAAGCGTCCAATTTTCTCCGTATAGTGAAGGGTAAAAAAAATCAGCCTTTCAGAAAGGACGGATTAACATGAAACACAAGCTAAAAATCAGTGTTTCCAAAAAGCCGGTAAACGGCGGCGTGGTCACCTGCAGGCAGGTTAAAGT
>CANQQS010000092.1 GCA_947626045.1 uncultured Clostridia bacterium
CTTTTTAACTCTGAAAACAGCCATTTCAGCCCCTCCTTTCCGTAAAAATATTTCAGTGTATCAGAGCTTTCGCCTGCCGACAGTTTTGGGCGGCTTGAATAATAACCGCATCGGCAAGCATTTCGTAATTTTACTCATACGTCTACCTCCTTAAAAGTTGGAATTAAAAAAGCGTGTCCACATAGCTCATACTGAGCCGATAAACACGCTTAATAACTTTTCTTTATTAAATTTTTCAAAAAATCTCAACCGTGTGAGGCTGAAAAACCGCATAAAATCAATGGTTTCACGCTATTAGTCCATAAATATCAGCAGCATTGCAGATTATGCATTTGAAAGATCAAGTGTAAGAGATTTATATTATAGTGGAAGTATAAGCGAGTGGAAATCAATTAAAATAGGCACTGATAATGCATCCATATTAAACGCGTCGATCCACTACAATGCCATCGGCACGGCATCGCCGAAAATCACAGGCACTCCTGCCGTGAGCGGATCGCAAATAACAATCCCCCTCGCCGATGTGGAATACGACAGCGATTTGTTTGCGGTATTCAACATCGAAAGCGGCATGATTTCCTTTGAGCGGATAGGCATATCGGCGGGCGATACGGAAAAAACCGCGGCGATCCCGTCCGGCGCGAAATCCGTCAGGGTATTCATCTGGGACAGTCTTAACGGTATGCGTCCGCTGTGCGAGGCGGCAGAGGCTGATATTACCTCAAACTGACGGCAGAAATATTAAACAGCATATCGCGTTAAATTTACACGATATGCTGTTTCTTTTGCCCGAGGGGAGCTTTTTAATCTTCATCATCGGTGTCCTTTATGTAGCCGGAAAGTTTTTCCATTGTGCGCATAGGAGCGTCCTTGGCGGTGCCCCACTCCATATCCTTGTTGCGGTAGTCGAATTTGAGGGTAAAGCGGTGTATGTCCTCCTGTATGCGGTCAAACTCGACGCCCGCCTTGCGTGCCATTACGCCGAGAAATTCGTTCGCGCGCGAGCCGATCGACTTCGGCGCTGCATCGGTGAGCAGCAGCATATGCTTCACGCACAAGCCCTTTGACTTGTCAAACTTCTGCCTGAACGCTTCGTCGTTCACCCACATATACAAAAGCACGTCCGCGTAACGCTCCATTGTGGAGTTGATTTTCTCGCACACAACGCAGCCGTCGTATATGTTCTGCAGGCAGTCTTTAAGCTCCTTCGCGAAACCGTCCTTTTTGCCGAACAGTCCGCCCTTCGCGCCGTCCTTCGGAGCTTTTTTTATCACCTTGCCAAGCTCTTTGCGCACTTCCTCCATGTGCGTGTCAAGCACAAGCGCGAGCGGGAGCTTACTCGGCATCTCAAAGAGTTTGCCGAAATGGCGGTTGCAGTAGCCCGTCTTGTCGGAGTAACCCCTAAAATCCTCCTCCATCATAGCCGGTCCGAGGCTGTATTCGAGCGCGTCCTTTTCGAGATTGCTCTCCAACAGGCACATCGGACATTCGCAGTCCTTGTCATATGCCTCGTTTACGGGTATTGTGTATATTTTCTCCTTCATTCCTCTTCTTCCTCCTTGTCCGCGTCCTTAAACGCATTTAAAACGTCGCCGTATATTTTTTCGGGATTCGCGCGGTAATATTTTGCCAGCTTTTCCGCCTCGTCGCGCGAACCCGCGTACAAATAGAGCCGCATCATTTCGGTTTTGTCGTCGTCGCGCAAAATACACTCAAAGCCGTACTCGTCGTTTCTGACGGGCAGTATACCGCCCTGCACCGCATTTCTGCGGCGTTCCTCGATGTAAAGCTGCTTTATTGACTCGTCTATCGGCTCGCGGATATATATCGGTATGCTTGTACGAAAATACTTTATTGCGTTTTCCCCTTTTTCGGTAATACCGTACTTGCGTATGCGCTCGCCGACCATGTATGAATATACATGACCTGTTTCTTCAAGATGCACGAGCGATATTTGAAAATCCGGAAAACTTATGTTGCAGTTGTCCATCACGAGAGTTACAAGATCGCTGTATTCGGGATCTTTATCGGTATTGTTCAGCGTGTACAATATTATATAGTGTATAATCTCAGGATCGGTTATCTCCCTTGTGTATAACATTTTTTTCACCTCGTATATATTTTACCATATTTTATCCGAAAAAGATAGATGTATTTTAAAATTGTATCAAATATCCACCTGTTTCGTCCTGTGAGAACGGAAGAAAGTACACGTTTTTGCTGTTTAACAGGCTGCCGATATTTTTTGCCGCACCGCCGAGTCCGTCGTTTGTGGACACGGCTATAAGCACGGGCTTTTGATTCCTTAAATGCGCCTTCGCCGCCATTGTGACGGACGTGTCGGCTATACCCGCGGCAAGCTTCGCCAATGTGTTGCCGGTGCAGGGCAGCACGATAAGCATGTCGAGCATTTTTTTCGGTCCAATCGGCTCGGCTTCCTTTACCGTATGTATAATCTCCCTGCCCGTAATTTCCTTTATCTGATTTATAAAATCCTCGGCTTTGCCGAAACGCGTGTCGGTCGAGTACGAAATGCCGCTCATTATCGGCACTACGTCCGCGCCCGTCGATTTTAACTTTTTCATCGCCGCGACGGCTCTTTTGAACGTGCAGAACGAGCCGCACATGGCAAAGCCTATTGTTTTGTTTTCCCAATCCACATTCTACACCCCCAATTCGCTTATGATATTCATGATCGTGTCCTTGATAATTGCTCCCGACGTTATCGGCGCAATTTTTCCCGGAAGCGACAGCGCCCATATTACGCGCACACCCTGACGTTTCGCCGCCTCAAAATCCACCCCGGCGGATATAAAATTCGGATAAGGAATACAGAGCGCGTCCACTTTAATACACTTATTGCGGGGGTGATACGGTGGAAGCGAAAAAGGAAGTAAAAGTAATATTCGCCCAAAACGGCAGAGACCTGCGCGATATATTAAAACAAATTTTAATAAACAAAGCAAGCCGCCGCGCATGACGGACAATCTGACGGCGCTTTATTTAAGGCTGTCGCGCGACGACGGAACGGTTACGGAGTCGGAAAGCATCGCAAATCAAAGATTGTTTTTGACCGAATACGCGGCGGCGAACGGGCTTAATGTGGTTCGCGTGTTTTCTGACGACGGCTGTTCGGGTCTGTCGTTCGACAGACCCGATTTTAAGCGCATGATACAGATGATAGATGATAAAAAAATCAACACCGTTGTGACAAAGGATTTGTCGCGTCTGGGGCGCGACTACATAGAGGTCGGCAGGTACATAGACAAGTATTTTCCGTCGCGCGGAGTGCGGTACATCGCGGTAAACGACGGCATTGACACGGCTGCGCGGTCTGACGATATGACGCCGTTTCGGGCTGTGTTTAACGATATGTACGCCAAGGACATAAGCAAGAAGGTGCGTACCGCGCTGACCGCAAAAAAGCTCGGCGGTAAGTTTATCGGTTCACAGCCGCCGTACGGCTACAGAAAAGACCCGAATGACAAAAACCACCTTGTTATCGACGCGGAAACGGCTGATATTGTGCGGCGGATTTACCGTGAGTTTCTCGCAGGCGAAACGATACTCGGTATCGCGCATAAATTAAGCGCCGACTTCGTTCCCACACCGTCCGCACATAAGGCGCGGTGCGGTTTGAGCGGTGTGTGGAACGATACAGCCGTGCGGCGTATTCTGACAAATCCGACTTACGCGGGAAATCTCGCGCAAAACATGACGCGCAAGGTGAGTTATAAGGTGGATAAAAAGGTTCGACTGCCGCGCGACGAATGGATTGTCATACGCGGCACGCATGAGCCGATTGTTTCGCAGGAGGATTTTGACGCCGCGGCTGATATTCTGTCAAGGCGCAGCTATAACAAGACAAGACGCGCGGGGCAGCCGCACCTGCTGTCGGGACTGGTGTTCTGTAAGGACTGCGGCGGCGGTATGAGCTTTATGCGCGAATCCGAAACGCGGACATACCTCGTGTGCAGCCGATGGCGGAAAAACGCGCGGCTCGGCGTTTGTACATCGCACAGTATCAGAGAATCATACGTCGAAAATGCGGTAAAAGAAAAGCTTAAGGAACTGATATTGTCCTTAGACACGTCGGAAATTCTGACGGAGGCGGACGCTTTTTTGAGTGGCAAAAATAACGGCGCAAAGCTTGCGGAGTCGCTCGCGCGGAAAATCGAGGCGTGTAAAAATACAGCGCTTAGCCTGTACAAAGACAAGGCGGCGGGTGTAATTTCGGCTGATGAGTACGCGGAGTTAAGCGGCGGCATAAAAGCGGAGCGGGCAATTTACGAGAGACGGCTCGAAGAGCTTCGCCTTGAAAATGCGCGGGAGACGGCGCACATTACGGAAGACAGTATCACAAGCTTTGAGGACATTGACCGAAACGCGCTGCTGATGCTGGTTGACAGGATTTACATCGGGATGAACAAGGATATTGAAATTCATTTTAAGTTCGCCGACCCTAACGGATAACAAATGAAAGAAACAGCCGCACGGTTCATGGACAATTTGCACAAATTATCGGTGCAAATCGATTGAATTTTTTAGTCCGTGGCGTGAAATGTACTCTGAGCGACACGAACGGTTATTGAGGAGATGTGACTGATATGGTAAAATTATATTCAGATACTTTATAAACGGAGGTAAAAAAATGAGAAAAAGAATTTTCAGTATTTTTGTAACGCTATGTATGCTTTGCGCGCTTGTACCGGCATTTCCGGCACAGGCGGCGGAGGTCCGAGGCATCAAGGTAGGCGATTACGTACAGATGGGCACGTATTACGGCAAGCCGATATTATGGCGGTGCGTGGACATCGACGACAACGGCCCGCTTATGCTGTCGGATAAGATATTGTTCGCCAAGGCTATGGACGCAAAAGGAGACGACAAATCCGGCTCGCACAGCAGAGGTGGTTTCAGACCGAACAACGGTTCAAATTACTGGCCTGACAGCAATATGCGCTCGTGGTTAAATTCCGACGCCGAAGCGGGAAATGTTCAATGGCTCTGCGGAAATCCGCCGGATAAAGACCATGTGACAGACGGATATAATGCGTACGACCAAGAGGCGGGATTCTTAACTAATTTCACCCGGGAAGAAATCGGCGCTATTAAAGAAGTAACACAAAAATTCACGCTTTCGGATGTCGATGCTTATTTAGCAACAACGGAGTCTAAGGACAGACATGAAATCCTTAATAAGATAACCGACGTCGTGTCAAACTACGATACTGCAAGGGGTATAGATGTGACTGACAAGATATTCCCTCCAGACGTGAAGCAACTTTATGCCGTTTATGAAAACAGGGAAATATTGGGTGATGATTATTATATCGGTGAGCCTACGGCTGAGTGTGTGGAAAACAACGAATACAAGTCGAATGATATAGCGGTTGGAAAAAAATGGCGTTACTGTCTCAGGACGCCGACAGAGTCAAATACCGACTTTCGATGCGTTAATGCGAACGGAAGCATCACTTACCACGCAACCAGCAGTAACGGTTACAACGCGGGTATTCGTCCCGCGTTCTATCTGAATCAGTCGGTTGTAAGCTTTAAATCCGGTGACGGCACGCAGAACAATCCGTATTCGATGCAGACCCAAACCATCAAAATTGGTGAATATGTACAGATGGGAACATATTACGGCAAGCCGATTATATGGCGCTGCGTGAACATCGACGAACACGGTCCGCTGATGCTGTCGGATAAGATAATTTCCGCCAAGCCTGTTGACGCGGCGGGCGATATGGGTTCCGAGGAAAGCTCACACAAAAGAAACACCAACAGAAACACCTGGGGTTCGAACTTCTGGCCCGACAGCAATATGCGCTCGTGGCTCAATTCCGATGCGGACGCAGGACAGGTCGAATGGCTCTGCGGAAATCCGCCGGATGAAAAACATGTGCGCAATGGATATAACGCATATGACCAAGAAGCTGGATTTTTAAAGAATTTCACCGAGGAGGAACGCGGCGCTATAAAAGAAGTGACGCAGAAATTCACACTGGCGTACCCCGACGGTAATCTTGGCACAACGGAATATACGGCCGGACATACTTATGTTGAGGATATAGAAGGAGTCGTGTCAAATTACGATACTTCAAATACAATAGATGTGACGGACAAGGTGTTTCTTCCGGACGTAAAGCAGCTTTACGCGGTTTATGAAAACAGAGAGGTTCTGGGCGACGATTATTACATAGGAGAGCCTACCGCCGAGTGCGTGGAAAACTGCGAAAACAAGTCTGATGAGATAGCGGTCGGAAAGAAATGGCGTTACTGGCTCAGAGTTCCGATAATGAGCTACACTGCCAATTTCCGATGTGTTAACCCTGACGGCAAAATTACTTACGAAGCGGCATTTCGCGGCGATTACGCGGGCATACGCCCCGCGTTCTATCTGAATCAGTCGGTTGTAAGCTTTAAATCCGGTGAGGGTACGCAGAGCTATCCGTATTCGATAAGCGGCGAGGCTAAGCGCGTACAGTTCGGCGGCGATAGCTCCATTGAGCTCAGCGCAAACTACGGCGAAGGCTTGACGGCTGATTTATCGGAATATGTAAAATACGAAAACGACATCGAAACGGCAGGCAGATTCACGTACGCAATCGAAGGTGAGAATACAATCGGCGCGTCATTAAGCGGTGAAACTCTGACAATTCCGAACAGCATCGGCGCGGGCGACTATGTTCTCACGGTAAAAGCGACCGAAAAAGTGTCGGAATACTCGCTCGCAAGCGTTGACACGTACGGCTACGAGCCCGTTACGCTGACAATCAACGTGAAAATCGAAAAAATCGCGCCGACAGCGACAGTACAGGCGAACGAGCTTGTATACAAGAATGCGGATCAGTATCTCGTCACCGGCAAAACCAACGACGGCACTCTTGTATACTGTTTGAACGATAAGGACGGCGAGTATTCGGAATCACTTCCCGTCGGCAATGAAGCGGGAGATTACACGGTTTGGTACAAGGTTTTGGGCGACGCTAACCACACCGATTCCGAGCCGCAGTCCGTGACAGTCTCAATCAAAAATATCGAAAGCATAAAGATTGACAAGGAACCAAATAATACTACGGTTATAGAAGGTATGCCGTTTGACGCGACGGGCTTAGTGGTAATCGCCGATTGCGGAAATGGTGAAACGTATGAGGCGTTCGGCTATACCCTGTCGGGCTATGACACATCAAACCCGGGCGAGCAGACAGTAACGGTTACATACGGCGATAAGACGGCAACGTTTAATATAACGGTAGCGGCGAAAACTCTTACAGGCATCGAGCTTACGCACAGACCCGACAGACTTACTTATTATCAGGGTGACAAGATTGATATTACGGGTATGGTCATTACGGCAAGTTACAACAACAACACGTCGGAGGTTATCGATAACGAAGAATGTACGGTAAGCGAGCTGACCGAAGCTGTAGGTGAGCAGACGGTTACGGTTACGTATAACGATAAAACCGTTGAATTTACCGTAGCGGTTCTCGAAAAGCCCGCTCCGACGGAGACAGTGGCAACACCGCTTATCGAAACAGCTGATTTCTACGGCGGTAAGCGCGTAATTATCTCATGCGCGACAGACGGCGCGGACATCTACTACACAACGGACGGCACAGATCCGACAGAATCCTCGAACAAGTACACGTCTCCGATTGAGTTGACGGAAACAACGCAGGTAAAGGCTATAGCCGTAAAGGCAGAAATGTCAAACAGTTCGGCTGCAAGCGCGGAAGTCAAGGTTGAGAAAGTCGCGAATCCTGTCGTAAGCGTGCCTGTCGGCGAGGTTAAAGCGGGAACAACGGTTAAGCTTCTCTGCACAACACCCGGAGCGGAGATTTACTACTCCATCGGCGATCCGCTTACTGAAGACCACTATGCGCTCTACACGGATCCGATAGTAATAACCAAGAATACAACAATCGAGGCTGCGGCGGCTAAGCCCGGCTGTGTAAGAAGCGAATCGGTTACATTTGCTTACACCGTGGCTCCGTCGGAAGATCCGAGCGACGACGACCGCGCCCTTATCGGTATCGACAGCGCGCTCACCAAACCCGGAAATACCGTAGAGCTCCCTGTTTATATGTATTACGAGAGCGGCGAAGTCAGCGACTACAGAATCGAGCTTACGATTGACAGAAGCAAATTTGAGTATTCGGGATTTGAGCCCGGCGATAGTGTGCCGGCTTCGGCGCTGTCGGTTACGGTTACATCTACGGAGTCCGACAGCAGAATAACCGTGCGCGCCGCCGGAGAAGGAATACAGAGCGGTATAGCATGTACGCTTAAGTTTAAGGTAAAGGATGATACGGAAGAGGGCAACTATATCATGCCTGTAATCGGTGAGGTTAATGATTCCGAGGGCAAGCTGATAGATGTATATTATTGGGACGGAGAAGTTTTGGTACTGCCCTCTGACACGTACGTTGCCGCCGACGCGTATCTCGCAGACTCCGATTTCAATATGATAGAAAATGTCGAGGATTTACATGGAGACGTTACGGCGTGGGTATTGGCAAATTCGCTGGAATCACCTGAGAGCGGTGAGGCGGTTAGTGCCGATATGCTCATCGCGCTGTACGACAAAAACGGCACGCTCGTCACAATGAGCGAAGGCAAAGAAGAAGTGTACGGCGACTATAATTTGTTCTCATATGACATATCCGTTCCCGAAAATGCCGAAATCGGCAGCGTAAAGCTGATGGCATGGGATAATATGGATACAACGAAGCCTCTTATGGAAGCTGTGCCGGTACTGTAAACCATATAATTTGTAAACTACATTTATAATTTTTCAAGGGAAACGGTCGTAAAATGACCGCTTCCCTATCCGGCAAAAGAGTATGCCTCACACCGGAGGCATACTCTTTATCTTTATATATCCAAAAACGGTAATTTTCGATTTGCGTATTGAATTTCTATTGCGGCCGCGGTATAATATGTATAAAATCGGCAAAGGAGAATAAACCGGCATGAGTAAGAATGTTGAATTTGTTAAAGAAGTAATAGACTTTCTCGACAAAAGCCCCGTAAATTTCATAGCGGTTGACAATCTGAAAAAAATGCTCGCGAAAAACGGTTTTAAGGAGCTTAAAGAAACGGAAGACTGGTCAATCGAAACGGGCGGGAAATATTATGTAACGCGCAACGGTTCGGCGATTGCGGCGTTTTGTGTGCCGGAAAATCCCGCCGCGTTCGCGGTTGTGGCAACACACAGCGATTCGCCGGGATTTAAAATAAAGCCCAACGCCGAAATTGAGGTCGAGGAAAATTACGTAAAATTGAACGTCGAGCAGTACGGCGGTCCCATAATGTCAACGTGGTTCGACCGTCCGCTTTCCGTCGCGGGACGCGCCGCGGTAAAAACGGATAAGGGAATCGAGATGAGACTCGTAAATATCGACCGAGATTTGCTGATAATTCCGAGCCTTGCAATACATATGACACGCTCCGCCGACGACGGAGATAAATTAAATGTTCAAAAGGATATGCTGCCGCTGTTTTCGGGCAGCGGCGAAAACAAGAGCTTTTTGGAAATCGTCGCCGACAGTATAGGCGTGAAAGCGGACGATATAATCGGCACGGATCTGTTTCTTTACACGCGCGCAAAGGGTACTGTTCTCGGCGAAAACAACGAGTTCTTCTCGTCGCAGAGAATAGACGATTTGCAGTGCGCATACACCGGCATGAAAGCGCTGATTGAGTCAAAGGAAACAACGTCAATCCGCATGTGCTGCGTGTTCGACAACGAGGAGGTTGGCTCAGGCACGAAGCAGGGCGCGAAATCCACGTTCATGCGCGACGTTATGCTGAGAATTTGCAAGGCGACCGGCAAGGACGAGTGCGATATGCTTAAAATGCTCGCGTCAAGCTTTATGGTATCGGCGGATAACGGTCACGCGGTTCACCCGAATTACGCGGACAAGGCTTGTCCCACCAACCGCCCGTACTTAAACGGCGGTGTGCTTATTAAATATAATGCACAGCAGAAGTACACGACCGACAGTGTTTCCGAGGGTATTTTCATCATAATCTGCGAAAACGCGGGTATACCGTACCAGCGTTATGTAAACCGAAGCGACATTCTGGGCGGTTCTACACTCGGAAATCTGTCAACCGAGCAGGTGTCGATAAACACAGTGGATATAGGCGTTGCACAGCTTGCGATGCACTCCGCGTACGAGACGGCGGGTGTGGAGGATGCGAAATATCTCTACGACGCGATGAAGGCGTTTTTTGACACGGGTATCACAGCCGAAAGCGACGGTGTTTATAGGATTGAGTAGTTATGCAGTAATGATTTATTGAATGTGAAAGGATTTTGTTATATGAAAAAGGCGTCAGTATATATTATCATGGTTTTATGCTATATCGCGTCCAACATTACATGTTCCTTGCTGAATATGCTTTCACAAGGCAGCGGAATTCCGATGATGATTACCACTTTGATATTATCGCTTATATTCAGTGCGGCGTTCGCGTTTTTGGCGTTTTATATACCGCAGAAATTGCTTGCTTCCGAGTACGGCATGCGATACAAGGTCATGTCTATCATCGCCATAATTATAGGCTCGGTAATGGCGCTGTCGGTTATAGCAGCCGTAAACGGCAACGCGGGACTTACGAGCATATTGACCAACCCGTATCTTCTTCTGCTGCTTTTGCTGTCACTGCTCAACTCGGCGTTTATTTTCGGAATTACACTTTTTATATTATATAAAAAACACTACAAAAAAGACTGGACGCGCAGATTGTAGAATGAGTAAAAGAATACCACCCGCATAGGGTGGTATTTTCTTTACGCCGTTTGCGGAAGCCGTTCGTTTTCATATTCGTGCGGAACGGACAGCTCGCGGTACGTCGTCATGATAACCGCGGCGGAGATTGCGAACGTCAGTATGTCCGAAACGGGCATTGAGTACAGCACGCCGTCAAGTCCGAAATATACCGGCAGAAGCAGCGCGAAACCCACGCCGAAAACTATCTCCCTTACCATTGAGAGCATCGTTGACGCGACCGCTTTACCCATAGCTTGAAGGAATATAAACGCGGCTTTGTTTACGCACGCGAAAATCATCATGCACAGGTAAATCCGAAACGCCTTTACTGCAAAATCGGTGTAGTACGCGCTCTCGTTTGCCGCGCCGAATACCATGATAAGCTGACGCGGGCAAAGCTCGGCTATCATAAGCGCAACAGCTCCGACAGCCGCCTCACACACGAGCAGCATTGTAAACAGCTTTTTTACACGCGCCTTCTCCCCCGCTCCCATATTAAAGCCGACTATCGGTATACAGCCCGCCGCCATGCCGACGACAACCGATATTACAATCTGGAAAAATTTCATCACTATTCCCACGACAGCCATAGGTATCTGCGCGTA
>CANQQS010000093.1 GCA_947626045.1 uncultured Clostridia bacterium
CGTCACCGAGTACAAGGCCCAGAACGCACGGCTCGGGCATGTTCACGAGAGGTCAGACGCAGGTACTGTCGGTTGCGACGCTCGCGCCGCTTTCGGAGCATCAGCGTCTTGACGGCATCGACATGGAAGAGGAAAAAAGATATATGCACCACTACAACTTCCCGTCGTACTCCGTCGGCGAAACAAGACCGTCGAGAGGTCCCGGCAGACGCGAGATAGGTCACGGCGCGCTCGCGGAGCGTTCGCTCGTGCCGGTGCTTCCGTCGGAGGACGAATTTCCGTACGCGATAAGAGTTGTGTCCGAGGTACTTTCGTCAAACGGTTCAACGTCGCAGGGCAGCGTGTGCGGCTCGACGCTCGCGCTCATGGCTGCCGGCGTGCCGATTAAGGCGCCCGTAGCCGGTATTTCATGTGGTCTTATCACGACCGACGACGGCTTCACGACAATGGTTGACATACAGGGACTTGAGGACTTCTACGGCGAAATGGACTTCAAGGTTGCCGGCACAAAGAAGGGCATAACGTCCATTCAGGTCGATATAAAGAACGACGGACTTCCCTACGAGGTAATCGCCGAGGCTCTTGAAAAGACGTACAAGGCGCGCTGCCACATTATCGACGACGTTCTTCTTAAGGCTATACCGGCTGTACGCGACGAGCTTTCGCCGTACGCGCCGAAGGTTGACGTTATGAAGATAGAGGTTGACAAGATCCGCGAGGTAATCGGCAAGGGCGGCGAGGTCATCCAGAAGATAGTAGCCGAAACAGGCGCGAAGATAGACATTGAGGAGGACGGCACAATCTACATCTTCGCCACGACGCAGGAAGCGGGTCAGGCGGCAAGAGACGCGATTGAAACCATCGTCAAAGACCCCGAGGTCGGCGAGATTTACAACGGTCTTGTAAAGACGATACAGCCGTTCGGCGCGTTTGTCGAGATACTCCCCGGCAAGGACGGTCTGTGCCACATCAGCGAGCTTGCGAAGCACAGAGTCGAAAAGGTTGAGGACGTCGTCAAGGAAGGCGACTATCTGAAGGTAAGAGTTAAGGAGATCGACACCAGAAACGGTAAAATCTCTCTTACCCACAAGGAATTTTCAGAGGACTGATAAATAAAAACCACACACAGCCGTTCCCGAAAGGAGCGGCTGTTGTTTTACTCCGGAGCTAAGATAATGGACGAAAAATTTATGAAGGAAGCCTTAAAACAGGCGAAAAAAGCAGCCGACCTCGGCGAAACACCGGTCGGCGCGGTAATAGTACGTGACGAAAAAATCATCGCACGAGGTTACAACAAGCGTGAAACGAAAAAAAACGCGCTTATGCACGCGGAAATCTCGGCGATAAACAAGGCGTGCCGGAAGCTCGGCGGCTGGCGGCTGCCCGGCTGTGATATGTACGTCACGCTCGAACCGTGTCCGATGTGCGCCGGCGCTATTCTGAACGCGCGGATAGAGAACGTGTACTTCGGCGCGTACGACAAAAAATCGGGCTGCGCCGGCAGCGCGGTAAACCTGTTCGACAAGGGACTGTGCAATTACAGCCTCACCGCGCGCGGCGGCGTTATGGAGCATGAGTGCGCCGCCGTTTTGAAGGATTTTTTCAAATCGCTCCGAAATTCAAAAAAGGACTATAAAACTCCCGAAAACCGTCAATAATAAAAGCATTAAGCGTTTTGCGGAGGTGTTTTTATGCGGTACGGTCTCGCGCTTGCGGGCGGCGGCGTAAGGGGCGCGTTCCACATCGGCGTGTGGAGGGCGCTGCGTAAGACGGGCGTGGAAATATGCGCGGCTGTCGGAACGTCGGTCGGCGCGATAAACGGCGCGCTCATCGCGCTTGACGAGTACGATGAAGCCGTCAGGCTGTGGCGCAATATTTCAGCCGACGATATTGTCGCGCTGCCGAAGTGTATGCAAGGTCAGCATGACCTTTTCGCGCTGAAAAATCTACCGCCCGTAATACGCGAAATCTACAAAAACGGCGGACTTGACATGTCGCCGCTCAAACGTCTTTTAAACCGCGTCGTGGACGAGGACAAGCTCCGCAGATCCGATATTATGTTCGGACTCGCGCTGCTGTCGCTCAGCGATAAAAAGGGCGTGTACCGCTTCGCCGACGAAATACCGCGCGGCGAGCTTACCGATTACATTGTCGCGAGCGCGAGCATATTCGGCTCAAAGCGCGTGAACTCGGAAACGCTGTCCGACGCGGGACTTTACGACAATCTCCCCGTGAACATGCTGCTCCAAAGGGGCATAAAGGACATAATCGCCGTTGACGCGGGCGGTATCGGCATAAACCGCGCGCCATCGGCGGCTGACGCGAACATTATAACGGTGCGCGCCGCACGTCCGCAGACGGGCATAATGGATTTTAACCGCGCCGGAATAGTCCGCGCAATGGAGGAGGGCTATATCGCGTGTATGCGCGCGCTCGGACACGCCGCCGGCGGCACGTACAGCTTCGCCTCGGACGACTACATTTCCGCGCGTGCGAGGTACAGCCCCGACCTAATATCGGGCATCGAAAAGGCGGCTGAAATGCTGCGGATTAACCCGTTTGAAATTTACACCTTCGACGGACTGAAGCAGCTTGTACTCGACTGTTACCGCGCCGAAGCGATGAGAGCCGACACGCCGCTCGTAAAGGCTGTGCGGTCGGTGAACGACGGCGGCGCGCGCGGTGACACGCTTAAAGCTGCCGCCGCGATTTCGTATTTTTCGTAAAACGCGCGGCGGATATATTAAATTTGCTATTGTAATATCGAAAAAAGTATGCTATAATGTGTCGGACGGGCAATATTTCTTACGAAAACTGCACCAGACATATTGTGCCGCTTAGGGCGGCGTACTTTTGTCATGGAAAATATTGTCCGTATCACGCGGCACACGCCGCGCGGTGCGGATTTTTTCAATGAAAGAGGGAATTAAAAATGAAATTTACAACGGCAAGCTTCCGTGAAGCGAAGGAGCGCGGCGAGAAAATCACGATGATAACGGGCTACGATTATTCGACCGCGCGGCTCGAGGACGAGGCGGGCGTTGACGCGATACTCGTCGGCGACTCGCTCGGAATGGTAATGCTCGGCTACGACGACACTCTGCGCGTCACGATGGAGGATATGATACACCACAGCGCCGCAGTCGCGCGCGGAGCCGAAAACGCGTTTGTGGTAACGGATATGCCGTTCATGTCGTACCAGACTTCGGTCTACGACGCGGTCGTAAACGCCGGACGGCTCATAAAGGAAGGATGCGCCTCGGCGGTAAAATTGGAGGGCGGCGTTAAGGTAAAAGAACACATACGCGCCATAACCGACGCGTCGATACCCGTAATGGGACACATCGGCATGACGCCGCAGTCGGTAAACGAATTCGGCGGCTTCAAGGTTCAGGGCAAAAATATCGCCGCCGCGCACAGGCTTATCGAGGACGCGAAGGCGGTCGAGGAAGCCGGAGCGTTCGCGGTAGTGCTTGAATGTGTGCCTGCCGAGCTTGCCGCGCACATCACGAAAATACTCACGATCCCCACAATCGGCATAGGCGCCGGCGCGGACTGTGACGGTCAGGTGCTTGTGTACCAGGATATGCTCACGATGTACGGCGGCTTTAAGCCGAAATTCGTAAAACGGTTCGCCGACGTTGGCGGCGCAATGCAGAGCGGCATAAAAGCGTATATAGACGAGGTGAAGGCGGGTACGTTCCCGGCAAAGGAGCATACGTTTAAAACCGACGACGAGACGCTTCAGGCGATAAACGACGGGAGGATATAAAATGCAGATAATAAAGAAAATAGACGAATTAAGACCTATTATAAAGGCGTGGAAAAGGGAAGGGCTGACCGTTGGACTTGTCCCGACAATGGGCTATCTTCACGAGGGACACAAAAGCCTTATCGACCGCGCTGTAAAGGAAAATGACCGCGTGGTTGTGAGTGACTTCGTCAACCCAACGCAGTTCGGACCGAACGAGGACTTTGAAACGTACCCGCGCGACCTTGACGCGGACGCGGCTCTTTGCGAAGCCGCCGGCGCGGACGTTATATTTAATCCGGAGCCTGACGAGATGTACCGCGACGCGCTCACATTTGTGGACATGAACAAGATAACAAAGGTACTGTGCGGCAAAACGCGCCCCATACACTTTTCGGGCGTATGCACCGTTGTGAGCAAGCTGTTTAACATCGTAACGCCCGACAGAGCGTATTTCGGTCAGAAGGACGCGCAGCAGCTGTGCGTCATAAAGAAAATGGCCGAGGATTTGAATTTCGATATAGAGATAGTCGGCTGCCCGATTGTGCGCGAAAGCGACGGACTCGCGAAAAGCTCGCGCAACACCTATTTAAACCCCGAGGAAAGAAAAGCCGCGCTTTGCCTGTCGCGCTCGCTCGAAATCGGCAGGCGTATGGCAGAGAGCGGCGAAACGGACGCGAAAGCCGTAACGGACGCGGTAAGAAACGAAATTTCAAAAGAGCCGCTCGCGCGTATAGATTATGTTGAGCTTGTAGACCTAAAAACACTCGAACCACTCGAAACCGTGAAAAAGCCGCTTTTGTGCGCGATCGCGGTGTACATCGGCAAAACGCGTCTTATCGACAATTTTATTATGGAGTAAGAAAATGAACATAGAAATGCTTAAAGGAAAAATTCACCGCGCGACCGTGACGCAGGCGGAGCTCAACTACGTCGGCTCGATAACGATTGACGGCGCGCTCATGAAAGCTGCCGGCATACTCGAATACGAGAAGGTTCAGGTCGTGGACATAGACAACGGCAGCCGCCTTGAAACGTATGTGATAGCGGGCGCGGAAAACAGCGGCGTGATCTGCCTTAACGGCGCGGCGGCAAGGCTTGTCGGCGTCGGCGACAAGGTTATAATCATGGCGTACTGTACATTGACGCCCGACGAGGCGAAAACTCATACCCCGACCGTAGTGTTCGTTGACGGCGATAATAAAATAAAGAAAATCTCCTCCGCCGAAAAACACGGGGAGACGGAGTGATTTATATTTGAGCCACACATCGTATGCCTCCCCTCGAGGGGAGGTGGCATTGCGCAGCAATGACGGAGAGGTGGCAACGAAATTTTAAAAACCACCTCTCAGTCGCTTTCAGCGACAGCTCCCCTCAAGGGGAGCCTTACGGGCGACCGCAAGGGTCGCCCCTACGTCCGATATTTTAAAATTCCCCATTGTACGGGCGGTCATCGGCTGACTGCGGGACGTCAAGGCGCCGTCCCCTACGTCCGACATTTTAAAATCACCCACCGTAGGGGCGGTCATCGGCCGCCCGTACCCCGACAATATATTTCACCCACCGTAGGGGCGAACCGTGTTCGCCCGCTTTTTTTCACAAATTTTATTTACAATTCCCCCAAAAGATGATACAATTACCGAGGGAGGAATTAACCATGAACGACAAGCAATATTTCCAAAAACAGCTTTTAGATATAATCGAGCCGATAAAAAAATACTACCGCGGCGGCAAGGTCTTTTTCGCGCGCCACAGCGCGTGGTACGACGACGGCGCGGCTGAAACCGAGGCGTTCGCGCGTCCGCTGTGGGGGCTTGTGCCGTACCTCGCGGGCGGCGGCAAACACGACGAGTTTGTGCGCCTTTACCTCGACGGCATACGCGAGGGCGCGGACAAGGAAAGCGAAACCTACTGGGGCATTGCCGGCGAGCGCGACCAGCGTTACGTCGAAATGGCTGCAATTGCCTACGCAATGCTTTTCACGCCCGACACGCTCTGGCAGCCGCTTTCGGACAAAACAAAGGACGACCTCACCGCGTGGCTTTGGCAGATAAACACGCACGACGTGTGCGACAGCAACTGGCGTTTTTTCCGCGTACTCGTGAACATCGCGCTCAAAAAGGTCGGCAGGGAATACAGCGAGGAAAAACTCAATGAAGACCTCACCCGCCTCGACGAGTTTTACGTGTCGGACGGCTGGTACAGAGACGGCGTACACGGACAGGCGGATTACTACATAGCGTTTGCGTTCCACTTCTACGGACTGATATATGCCGCAGTAATGAACAAGGACGATCCCGACCGCGCAAAGCTCTACCGTGACCGTGCGGAAATGTTCGCGAAAACATTCATATACTGGTTTGACGACGACGGCGAAGCGCTCCCTTACGGACGCTCTTTAACCTACCGCTTCGCGCAGTGCGCGTTCTGGAGCGCGTGCGTCATAGCGGACGTGCGACCGTTCCCGATTGAGGTCATGAAGGGCATAATCGAGCGCAACCTCAACAAGTGGCTCAGCAAAAGCATATTCGACTGTGCCGGTATACTCACCGTCGGCTACGACTACCCCAACCTCAACATGGCTGAACACTACAACGCCCACGGCTCGCCCTACTGGGGACTTAAGGCGTACGCGTTCCTGATGCTGCCG
This sequence comes from uncultured Clostridia bacterium, assembly GCA_947626045.1. Classification (GTDB taxonomy): domain Bacteria; phylum Bacillota; class Clostridia; order UBA1381; family UBA1381; genus Hominilimicola. Next base: position 6,402 of record CANQQS010000093.1, read on the forward strand.
GACGACCACGAGTTCTGGACGTGCGAAAGCGCGCCGATGCCGAAGCTCGACGAAAAAATACTGATAAAACCCGCCGACATGCTCATCTCGCGCCGCAGCGGCAAAACCGTGGCGTACCCGACGGGCGATAACGAATATTTCGACTGCGGACAGACTATCCCGAAGTATCTGAAATTCGCGTACAGCGCGCACTTCGGCTTTAACGTGATGCTAAGTCCTGTAAACATAGCCGAAGCCGCGCCCGACAACATGCTTGTGTTCGACGCGGACGGACTTATACTTTTCCGCCGACACTTTATATCGGCGGACGTGACCGAGGAAAATGTCACAATAAAATGGTCGCCGTTCAAGGGCATAGACGTTGTTACCGTGGTAACGCCCACACGTGAGGGACATATAAGGGAGCATGAAATAACCTCGGAGTACGACTGTACTGCCTACGACGCGGGCTTTGCCGTAACTGATGAGAACCGGTGCGCCGTATACGGCGAGGGCGGCGAAAACGTGATAATACCCGCCTCGCCGAACACAAACCTGCGTTACAGAAAAACCGTTATACCCGCGGTAAAATATCATATACCGAAGGGCGTAACGAAAATAAAAACTGTTATTAAAGACGGATTGGACGGATAAAATATGAATATACCGCAGGATCCCGCAATACTTCTGAGCTTTGTGAACACGAAGCTGCGCGACCTTTACCCGAGCTTTGACGAGATGTGCTCGGACATGGAAGCGGACGGCGCGGAGATAGAGAGAAAGCTTGCCGAAATCGGCTATACATATAAGAAAGAGAGAAATCAGTTCGTATGAAAGAAACCGAATTAAAGAGTATAATAGACTTTGACACCTACACGAAAGTGAAGCGCGCCTTCAACTGGGAAAAGGTGTTCGTGCAGGAGAACCACTACTACACCGACCGCTGCGGCATACTGCGCGAAAACCACATCATGGTGCGCATCCGCGTGACGGACGACATAGCGAAAATACAGGTAAAGCGGCACACGAACAGTGACAGCCCGCTCCAGATATGCGAGGAAACGGAGTTTGACGCTGACGGCGTAAGCGAAACAATAGACGCCGAAACGGCAAAAAAAATAACGGGCATGGACGTAGGGGAGCTGTACCGCATGGGCTCATGCGTGACTAAGCGGCGCACGTTAAAGCGCGGCGACACGGAGCTTTGCCTTGACAAAACGACATATTTCGACACGACCGACTACGAGGTCGAGCTTGAATACGTTGAGAAAATGAGCGCGGATCTGCTCATAAAGCTGATACCGCTCGGAGTAGCATTCAATCAAAAAAGTGTCGGGAAATTCTCGCGCTTTTTGAAGGAATACAAAAAATGTGCCGGAGGCGATGTATAATGGATTACAGACGCGTAAAGGAACAGAAACAAACGGCGAAAAAGGAGCGCACGGCGCGTATAATCATGGCGGTAATGACGTGCATAATCGCCGTTTTAACCGTTGCCGTCATCGTTTTGTTTATATCCGTGAACAAGACGAAAACGATGTACGAGGAAGCTCTTAACGACCGCGCCGCGATGCAGGAGGAGATAAACACTCTCACCGACGGCAAAACTGACGTGAGCGGAAATTACGGTGCCGGCGGAAGTGAAACGGATATACCGTTTGTGACGGAAGGCGGGGAGGAACTTAATGAAAGCGGCGGCGATAACTAACAGAGGCGGCAGGGAAAATAACGAGGACTATATCTGTCACGCCAACAGCGGAAAAATGTGGTGCTTTGTTCTCTGCGACGGACTCGGCGGACACGACGGCGGTGAAACCGCGTCAAAGCTTGCCGCGACCGTCGTATGTGATGAATTTGAAAAAAATTCACGCGTAACGCCCGAGGCTGCGGAAGAATATATTAAAGCCGCTGCCGCCGCTGTGAACGGCGAAAGAGAAAGCGGCGGCGCGCCGAGCGATATGGCAACCACCGCCGCGCTGCTTTTAACCGACGGTGAAGCGGCTGTTTGGGCGCACGTTGGCGACAGCCGTATTTACCGTATAACCGGCGGCGAAATATCGGAGATTACCGACGACCACAGCGTTTCGTTTATGCAGTTTGAAAGTGGCGCCATAACGTATGACGAGATACGCAAAAGTCCCGACCAGAACAAGCTCACGCGCTGTATCGGCGGCGTGCAGGACGTTCCCGACGTGTCGGACATTGCGCCGACAGAAAGCGGCGACGCGTTTTTAATATGCAGCGACGGCTTTTGGGAGCTTGTGAACGAGGACGTAATCGAAAAAACTCTCAAATCGTCACGCTCGCCCGATGAGTGGCTTCGGAAAATGCTTTCCGTACTTCACAAAAACGAGCGTGAAGGAAACGACAATTACAGTGCGTTTGCAATAATGATATAACGGTTAGACGCCCGTCTCATACGGCGCGCCCGCGTCTGCGGCTGCGAGTTCCATCCTGTTTACGGATACCTCGTACGCCGTTTTTTCTATTGTCGTATCGTCGTCGAGCCGCTTCTGGTACGTTCTCGACTGAATACGTCCCCAAATCCTTATATTGTCGCCGACGCAGAGGCTTTTCGCGAACCGCGCGTTGCGTCCCCACGCGATAATCGGTATGTAGTCCGATTTGTTGTAGCTGCGGTTCACGGCGAGAAGTAAATCTGTTATTTCGCGCCCGAACGGCGTGGTGCGGTAAACGGGCGGCTTACAGATAAAGCCGTTAAGATACAGCGAGTTGGGATTTTTGCTGTCCTCACCGTCCGAAAGCGCTATATCCTTTGCAAACACAGTAAGAACAAGACGGTTGCCGCCGTCCTCGTAGCTGTTGTACGAGCGGAACTGACCCGTTATAACGACCGTATCGCCGACCTCAAAGCCGCCGCCCAGAAGCAGCCTTTCCGAAACCATGATGCGTATATTGTCCGCCGTGCCGCTGAGACGCGGAACGCGCACCGTACACGTGTAGAACTTTTCCGCGTATATTTCATGGCTCAAAACGAAATCGCTGTCGATTTCACCTATTATAACCGCCTGATTGTTTGATATATTGTTATCCATTTAATATTGCTCCTCCCCGATGTGATTAAATATTTTATCATGTTATGTTTATTCCCGTTACATGGTTATTATGCTAAATCCTTTGTTTTATTATACGATTAAATTTGCCGTGTATTGACATTGCCGTTAAATAATGATAAAATAGCGTAAAATGGACAAGTATCGCGTAAAGGAGTGGACACGAATGATCGCGGTAAAAATTGCCGTTGTCGTGATGGGCGTGATAGCGCTTTTTATGACGTTTCGGGCAAAATTTATTTTGGAAAAGATTTTACACAGGGAAGCGACGGATAAGGCGGTGCTGCGAGTCAAGTACGCCGCTCTCGGCGTGGCGGTAGCCGCGTTTGCGGCGATATTCCTCCTCGACCGAAGCGGCGCAATGTAACGATATATTTGCGGCAGGCGGCAAACGGGACGTCGAGGGCGCCGTCCCCTACACCCATTATTTGTAAATAGTGCGCCGTAGGGGCTGGCGCCTTGCTACGGCATACGAGCAAAGCTCTATGCCTACCACACGCAAGCGTGTGGCTCACCTCGACAGCCCGCAAAACCCCTCAGTCACACTACGTGTGACAGCTCCCCTAATAGGGGAGCCATACGGCGAGCGGCGCACATCGTGAGCCTCCCCTACTAGGGGAGGTGTCGGCGAAGCCGACGGAGGGGTTTTACCTCAACATTTCGTCCCCGACAGCCCGCTGTCAACGGTATCGTAGGGGCGACCCTCGCGGTCGCCCGTCCCCGACAGCCCGCTGTCAACGACATCGTAGGGGCGAACCGTGTTCGCCCGCACCACAACCAACAACATCCAAAAGGAGAAAATATAAACATGGAAGACAAAAACAACATCTCAAAAACCTACGACCCGTCCGAATTTGAGGACAGGATATACAACAACTGGGTAACGAAAGGCTACTTCCACGTGGAAGCGGACAAAACAAAAAAACCCTTCACAATCGTAATCCCTCCCCCCAACGTAACGGGACAGCTTCATATGGGACACGCTCTTGACGAAACGCTTCAGGATATTCTTATCCGCTACAAGCGTATGCAGGGCTATAACGCGCTGTGGATCCCGGGCACCGATCACGCCGGCATTGCGACGCAGATCAAGGTTGAGGCGGAGCTTCGCGAGAAGGAAGGTCTTACGCGCTATGATTTGGGACGAGAAAAATTTCTCGAGCGCGTATGGGACTGGAAAAAGATGTACGGCGACAGAATTATAAATCAGCTTAAAAAAATAGGCTCATCGTGCGACTGGGACAGAGAGCGCTTCACGATGGACGAAGGCTGCTCCAAAGCCGTCCGCGAGGTATTCGTAAACCTCTACAACAAAGGACTCATCTACCAAGGCTCGCGCATCATAAACTGGTGTCCGCACTGCATCACGGCTCTTTCCGACGCGGAGGTCGAGCACGAGGAACAGGCGGGACATTTCTGGCACATCAAATACCCGATAAAGGACGGCAGCGGTTACGTGATAATCGCCACGACGCGCCCCGAAACGCTTTTGGGCGACACGGCGGTAGCGGTGAACCCCGAGGACGAGAGATATAAAGACTTGGTAGGCAAAACGCTCATCCTGCCGCTTGTCGGACGTGAGATCCCCGTTATCGCGGACGAATACGTTGATAAGGAATTCGGTACGGGCTGCGTTAAAATCACGCCCGCGCATGATCCCAACGACTTCGAGGTCGGCAAGCGCCACAATCTCGAACAAATCAAGGTAATGAACGACGACGCGACGATAAACCACTACGGCGGCAAATACGAGGGCATGGATCGCTACGACGCGAGAAAGGCTATCGTAAAGGATTTGGAGGAGCAGGGCTTGCTCGTCAAGGT
>CANQQS010000094.1 GCA_947626045.1 uncultured Clostridia bacterium
CTACGGCGTTTGTTCGCAAGCGAACACGCCTACCACACGCAAGCGTGTGGCTCCCCTATTAGGGGAGCTGTCACACGTAGTGTGACTGAGGGGTTTATACAGGCGAACACGGTTCGCCCCTACGCAAACGGGCTGTCGAGGGCGCCAGCCCCTACGGCGCACAATTTCAAAATTACGGGTGTAGGGGACGGCGCCCACGACGTCCCGCATTTCATCACCTCATAATTTACCACAAAAAAGGAACAAAACAATGTCACAAAAACAAACCAAAACACTGAAAACGCTTGAATTTGACAAAATACTTGATCGGCTCGCGTCGTACACGGAGAGCGCGGACGTAAAAAAGCGCATACTGTCTCTCACGCCGTATGCCGAGCTTGACGACGCGAAAAAAGCGCAGCGCGAAACGACCGAGGCGGTGTCGGCGATATTAAAGCTCGGCTCTCCGCCCGTCAACCTGTCGTCAGAAAACGTCACAGGTTCGGTAAAACGTGCGGAGCGCGGCGGTGTGCTGCACGCGGGTGAGCTTACGGCAATATCGCGCCTGCTTTATATCGCGCGGCGCATGAAGTCATACCTTGGCGAAACGGCGGAGGACTGCGCCGTTCTGCACGAAATCGAAACGGAAATAATCACCGCGAAAGCCGTTGAGGACAGAATAAACTCGTGTATAATCTCCGAAAACGAAATCGCGGACGACGCGTCGCCGGAGCTTAACACGATACGCCGCAAAATACGAAATCTAAACGCGAAAATCAAGGAAACGCTTGACTCGATGGTGCGCTCGAACCACTATCGCAAATTCCTGCAGGATCCGATTGTGACGATGCGCTCCGACAGGTACGTCATACCGGTGCGCAGCGAGTACCGAGCCGAGGTAAACGGCATAGTCCACGACACGTCCTCGACGGGCGCGACACTGTTTATAGAGCCGATGAGCGTTGTGAACAGCAACAACGAGATACGCGACCTGCACAGCAAGGAGCAAATGGAAATCGAGCGTATTTTGGCGGAACTGTCCGTTCTCGTGAGCGAAAACGGACACGCGGTATTCGTGGACTACAAAAGCGTGACGCAGCTTGACTTTATTTTCTGCAAGGGCAGGCTGTCGCTCGACATGAACGCGACAGAGCCGATTTTGAACGGCAAGGGCAAACTGCGCTACAAAAAAGCGCGTCACCCGCTTATTGACAAGGATAAGGTTGTCGCGAACGACATAATTCTCGGCGGCGAATACGACACGCTCGTTGTCACAGGCCCCAACACGGGCGGCAAAACGGTAACGCTCAAAACGATAGGACTGTTTTCGCTAATGGCTGCCGCAGGACTTCACATACCGGCGCAGGATAACAGTGAGGCGGCAGTGTTCACGGACGTGTACGCCGACATAGGCGACGAACAGTCGATAGAGCAGAGCTTGTCAACGTTCTCGTCGCACATGGTAAATATAGTAGAAATTCTGAAAAAAGCGGGATATAATTCACTCGTGCTGTTCGACGAGCTTGGAGCAGGCACAGACCCGACCGAGGGCGCGGCGCTTGCGATTTCAATACTGGAATTTCTGCGCTCACGCGGCGCGAAAACCGTCGCGACGACGCATTACAGCGAGCTTAAGCTTTTCGCGCTCTCGACCGACAGGGTTGAAAACGCGTCGTGCGAGTTTGACGTTGCGACGCTGCGTCCGACGTACAAGCTGCTTATCGGTGTGCCGGGCAAGTCGAACGCGTTTGCAATTTCGCGCCGTCTCGGACTTGACGAGCGCGTCATAGACCGCGCGAACGACATTCTCTCCGACGAGGATATAAAGTTTGAGGACGTTATAACCGACCTCGAACAGAACCGCGCCAGAGCGCGGAGCGACGCAGACGAGGCGCGCAGGCTGAAAAACGAGCTTAAGGATTTGCGCCGACAGGTCGAGAACGAGCGCATAAAGGTCAAGGAGAGCAAGTCGCGTATACTCGACGACGCGCGGCGTGAGGCGAAAATACTCGTAATGGACGCGAAGGACGAGGCGAACGCCATAATACGCGACCTTGAAAAAATGCGTCAAAAGGGCATGACCGGCGGCTTTGACAAAAAAACAGCCGCGATGCGCGAAAAACTCAATAAAAAAGAGGACACAATCGACAAGGCTATGGCGCGCGCGGCAAAGCCGAAAAAGACGTTCTCCGACCCGCCGAAAAACTTAAAGCCGGGTATGCTCGTAAAAATCGCCGACATGAACCAGGAAGCGACGGTATTAAAAGAACCCGACAAAAACGGCAATGTACGCGTGCAGGCGGGAATTATCAAAATGGACGTGCATATCACGAACCTCAAAAAGGTCGAGGAAAAGACGACGAAGGAGCTTGCCGACAAGTACGCGCGACCGACAAGAGCGTTCGAGTCGAAGGCGAAAACGGCAACGACCGAGGTTGACGTGCGCGGTCAGACGCTCGACGAGGCGTGGATGAACGTTGAGAAATTCCTTGACGACTGCTACCTTGCCGGAATTTCGCCGGTGAGCATAATCCACGGCAAGGGTACGGGCGTGCTGCGAAAGGGCATACAGGAAAATTTGAGGAAGCACCGTTACGTCACGTCCTATAGGCTCGGCAAGTACGGCGAGGGCGAGGACGGCGTGACGATTGTGGAATTAAAATAGGTGAGAAAATGGCAAAGGATAAGAAAAATGTAACGAACGCGATGCGGCTTCTAAATGCCGCGAAAATAAAATACGAAACCGTCGAGTACGAGGCGGACGAGGTGGGGGAGCATTTCGGTGAAAAAATTGCCGAAATAACCGGCATACCGCCCGAAAAGTCGTTCAAGACGCTCGTCGCGCGCGGCGACAAGACGGGGATCGCGGTATGCTGTATACCTGTCGCGGACGAGGTTGACCTGAAAAAGCTCGCGAAGGTATCGGGCAACAAAAAGGCGGAGATGATACACGTAAAGGAGCTTTTGCAGCTTACGGGATATATCCGAGGCGGCGTGTCGCCTATCGGTATGAAGAAGAAATACCCGACGTATGTGCATGTGTCCGCGAGGGAGTTTGATACCGTCGCCGTCAGCGGCGGTAAGTGCGGCTGTACCGTGCTGCTCTCGCCCGACGATTTGCAGAAAGCGACAGGGTGTGTGTTTGAGGATATTGTGAAATAGCGGGATTTACATGTAAAACCCCTCCGACGCCTACGGCGCCACCTCCCCTAGCAGGGGAGGCTAACGTAATGCGGCGCACGCCGTATGGCTCCCCTAATAGGGGAGCTGTCACACGCAGTGTGACTGAGGGGTTTTTACGGGCGACCGCAAGGGTCGCCCCTACGGCAACGGGCTGTCGAGGGCGCCAGCCCCTACGGCGCACAAATTTATAAATTACGGGTGTAGGGGACGGCGTTTTTGCTACGGCGTTTGTTGCTACGCAACACGCCTACAACACGCCATGCGTGTTGTTCACCTCGACGTCCCGTGTTCACGAAACCCGATGGCAACGGTATTGTAGGGGCGACCCCTGCGGTCACCCGACTTGAAAGTGCAGCAACAAAAAAAGCGCGTCACAGAGTAACGCGCCAAAAACGCATTACTCCGTATTATCGCCAAATAATATCAACAATGTGTAGATTTCTCGCACGCATCATTGAAAGGAGCAAGCATTTTTCGCTTAACAAAAAATACGTGCCGAGAAAAATCGATGTTAAATTGTTGATATTATTTGGCAAAAACAGTATAGCATATTATAAGTAACGTTGTCAAGTGTAATTGTGTTGGACAAACCCCTCCGACGCCTGCGGTGCCACCTCTTTGCTACGGCATTTGTTGCTACGCAACATGCCTACGATGCTAAAGCATCGTTCGCCTATCAGGGGAGGCATACGGTGAGGCTCCCCTATTAGGGGAGCTGTCACACGTAGTGTGACTGAGGGGTTTTACGGGCGACCGCAAGGGTCGCCCCTACGTAAATGGGCTGTCGAGGGCGCCAGCCCCTACGGCGCATAAATTTATAAAATACGGGTGTAGGGGACGGCGTTTTTGCTACGGCGTTTGTTGCTACGCAACACGCCTACAACACGCCATGCGTGTTGTTCACCTCGACGTCCCGTGTTCCCGAAACCCGACGGCAATGGTATTGTAGGGGCGACCCTTGCGGTCGCCCGCATCCCGTAGGGGCGAACCGTGTTCGCCCGCATTTATATCGTTACAACCCACCAAAAAAAGGAGGACAAAAATGTCAATATTCAAATCGGCGGACATACTTATTCCGCAGAACGCAGATTTCACGAAATGGAGCGTTGTGGCGTGCGACCAGTACACGTCCGAGCCATCGTACTGGGAGGACGTGCGGCGAATAGTCGGCGACAGTCCGTCAACGCTCAACATCATATACCCCGAGGTATATCTCGGCGAGGAAAACGGCGAAAAACGCATAAAAAGCATAAACGAAACGATGCGGCGTTACCTTGACGACGGACTGTTCCTCGAAATACTCGACTCGCTCGTTTACGTCGAGCGTACGCAGTCCGACGGCAGAACGCGCCGCGGCATTATAGGCGCGCTCGACCTCGAGGAATACGACTACACGAAAGGCTCACAGTCGAAAATCCGCGCCACCGAAGGCACAATAGTCGAGCGCATACCGCCGCGTAAGCGCGTCCGTCTCGGCGCGCCGCTGGAGCTGCCGCACATAATAATGCTGATAGACGACCGCAAAAAAAATATAATAGAGCCGCTCGCGGAGCAGAAGGCGCGGTTCGACAAGCTCTACGACTTCGACCTTATGAAAAATTCGGGACACCTTACGGGCTACCTCGTTGACGACGAAGTAAAGCGCGGTATACTCGCGAAAATCGACGCTTTGGGCGACGAGGACGCGTTCCGCAAAAAGTACGGCGTTGAGGATAAGGGCGTATTGATGTTCGCGGCGGGCGACGGAAACCACTCGCTTGCAACGGCGAAGTCGTGCTGGGACGAGATAAAAAAAGACCTCACCGAAAAGGAGCGTGAAACCCACCCCGCGCGGTACGCACTCGTGGAGGTTATGAATATCCACGACGACGCGCTTGAATTTGAGCCGATACAGCGCGTGATATTCGACACCGACCCCGAAAAGCTGCTCGCGGCGTTTAAGTCGTATTACAAAACGGGGGACAAGGGACAGCGGATAGATTACGCGTACGCCGATAACGAGGGCAGCATATACGTTGAAAATCCCTCGTCAAATCTTCCTGTGGGTACGCTGCAGAATTTCCTCGACAAGTACCTTGCCGAAAACGGCGGCAGGATAGATTACATTCACGGCAGCGACGTTGTGAAAAAGCTTGCCGCCGAGGAAAACACGATAGGCTTTATGGTTGACGCTATGGGCAAGAACGAACTGTTTGAAACGGTCATAAAGGACGGCTCGCTCCCGCGCAAAACATTTTCAATGGGCGAAGCGGCGGACAAGCGTTTCTACCTTGAAGCGAAAAGAATAAAATAAAAAATGGGGACACTAAAATTTTAGTGTCCCCATTTTAGTGTCCCCATATATTTTGCTTTAGTGTCCCCGTGGCGTATTAATACATTCCGCCCATGCCGGGATCCATAGCCGGAGCGGCGGGAGGTTCGGGAATGTCGGTTACAAGGCTTTCGGTCGTGAGTACCATAGCCGCAACCGACGCCGCGTTCTGCAGCGCGCTTCTTGTTACCTTAACCGGATCTACGATACCCGCGCTTATCATATCAACGTATTCCTCGGTAAGAGCGTTAAAGCCCTTGCCCGCGTCGCACGCCTTAACCTTGTCAACGATTACACTTCCCTCAAGACCGGCGTTTTTCGCAATCTGCCATGCCGGTTCCTCGAGAGCCTTAAGCACGATTGAAACGCCCGTCTTTTCGTCGCCCTCCGTTTCGTCAAGGAGAGCCGCGACGGTCGGGATAACGTCGATGTAGCTTGTGCCGCCGCCTGCGATAATGCCTTCCTCAACGGCTGCCTTCGTTGCCGCGAGCGCGTCCTCGATGCGGAGCTTCATTTCCTTCATTTCTGTTTCGGTAGCCGCGCCGACCTTGATAACGGCAACGCCGCCGGCGAGCTTTGCGAGTCTTTCCTGGAGCTTTTCCTTGTCGAAGTCGGACGTTGACGCTTCAAGCTCGCGTCTTATCTGCGCCACTCTGTCGGCGATAGCCGCCTTGTCGCCCGCGCCGTCAACGATTATCGTGTTTTCCTTCTGTATCTTAACCTGCTTAGCAGTACCGAGCTGGTCAAACTGCGTGTCCTTAAGCTCAAGACCGAGTTCCTCGCTTATTACCTGACCGCCTGTGAGAATTGCTATATCGCGGAGCATCTCCTTACGTCTGTCGCCGAAGCCGGGAGCCTTGACGGGTACGCATACGAACGTGCCGCGCAGCTTATTAACGATAAGCGTCGAGAGAGCCTCGCCCTCAACGTCCTCGGCGATAATTACCATTTTCTTGCCCGCCTGCATTACCTGCTCCAAAAGCGGCAGAATTTCCTGTATGTTGGAAATCTTCTTGTCAGTTATAAGTATAGCCGGATCGTCAAGTACGGCTTCCATTTTCTCCGTATCGGTCACCATGTACGGCGTGATGTAGCCGCGGTCAAACTGCATACCCTCGACTATTTCCGAATACGTTTCGGCGGTCGTCTTGTTTTCCTCGACAGTTATAACGCCGTCCGCCGTAACCTTTTCCATAGCGTCGGAGATAAGCTCGCCTATTTCCTCGCTTGCAGCCGAAACAGCCGCAACTCTCGCTATATCCTCCTTGCCCTTTATCTCCTTCGCCTCGGACAAGAGCTTTTTAACAGCCGCGTCAACAGCCTTCTGGATACCCTTCTTAACAATCATCGGGTTAGCACCCGCCGCGACGTTTTTAAGACCTTCTCTCACAAGAGCCTGCGCGAGAAGCGTAGCCGTAGTCGTGCCGTCGCCTGCAACGTCGTTAGTCTTTGTCGCGACCTCCTTAACGAGCTGCGCGCCCATGTTCTCGAACGGATCCTCAAGCTCTATTTCCTTCGCGATTGTAACGCCGTCGTTTGTGATAAGCGGCGCGCCGAATTTCTTGTCAAGAACAACGTTTCTGCCCTTGGGGCCCAGCGTTATCTTAACCGTGTCCGCAAGCTGGTTTATGCCGCTTTCGAGCGCGTGTCTCGCGTCCTGTCCGTATTTAATCTGCTTTGCCATAATAAATTACCTCCCGTATTTTTAATCGACGATAGCCAGAATGTCGCTCTGACGGAGAATTGTGTATTCCTCGCCGTCAACCTTGACTTCTGTGCCCGCGTACTTAGACATAAGCACCTTATCGCCGACGCTTACCTCCATTTTGACCTCTTTGCCGTCCACAACGCCGCCCGGTCCTACCGCGACAATTTCGGCAACCTGCGGTTTCTCCTGCGCCTTTGCGGTAAGGATAATGCCGCTCTTGGTCGTTTCCTCGGCTTCGAGCATCTTAACGACAACTCTGTCAGCCAACGGTTTGATGTTCATATATATTACCTCCTAAATTGTATTTACATAAGCTTGTTAGCACTCAACCCCTTCGAGTGCTAACAAGTATAATTTACCACCGCGCGCATAAATTGTCAATAGGGAAGATGAATATTTCATAAATTGTTCACATTTAAGATACAAAGTTCTCGAACATCTGCTGCGCGCCGTCGAGCCTGTCGAATTTTACGCCCTTTTTAAGCTCCTTAACGTCGTCTTTGGGGAAAATGCTCTCGCTCACTTCCTCGCTCGCAATGACGCTTTTCGTATTGCCGATGCACTTGTAGATTATGAGCTTGCCGTCCTCCATAACGACTTCGTAAAACGGCGCTTTAACCTCGTCATTTGTCACCGTTTCGACCGTTTCGGCGGCCGGTTCGGCGGTTGGCTCGGGCGTGTCGCGGCGGACGGTGCTTCTTCCAAGTACGTAGCTCCCCGAAAACAGCAGAGCCACAAGTAATACATATGAAGAAATAATCAGCGTATTCTTTAATTTCATAATAATTCCTCCGTGTTTTTTTATTGAAGTATTACCTATAAATACCATATTTATACATATCCGCGGCAAATTTCGAGGGAAAAACTAACATTTAAGTTACATTTTCAAAAAAGGATTGAAAAACACCGCCGCATGGTATAAAATAAATCTATATACGAATCTGACAGGAGGATTTTTTATGTGCGGAATAGTTGGCTACATAGGAGAAAATCAAGCCGCGCCGATACTGCTCGAAGGATTGTCGAAGCTCGAATACAGGGGCTATGACAGCGCGGGTATTGCTATATTCAACGAAGGACACATAGACGTTGCGAAGGCTAAGGGACGGCTTAAGGTACTCGTCGACAAAACGAATAACGGTGAAAGCGTACCGGGAACGATGGGAATAGGTCACACGCGCTGGGCGACACACGGCGAGCCGTCGGACGAGAACGCCCACCCGCACGTGTCAATGTCGGGACGCTTCGCGGTAGTGCATAACGGAATTATAGAAAATTACATATCGCTCAAAAAGCGTCTTACCGAAAAGGGCTTTGAGTTTATCAGCGAAACCGACACCGAGGTTATCGCTCACCTTTTCGAGTATTACTACAAGGGCGACATAATGGAGGCTGTTATAAAGGTCATAAACCGCGTCGAAGGCTCGTACGCGCTCGGCGTGCTTTGCTCCGACTACCCCGACAGCTTTGTTGCGGTACGTAAGGCAAGCCCGCTGATTGTGGGACTTGGGGATAACGAAAACTTCATAGCGTCGGACGTTACGGCGATATTGAAGCACACGAGAGACATTTACTACCTCGAGGACAATGAGATAGTCGTGCTTAAAAAGGACGGCGTGAAGGTTTACAACACCGACAGAGAGGAAGTTAAGAAGGAAAAATTCACGGTCGACTGGGACGTTAGTGCGGCTGAAAAGGGCGGCTACGAGCATTTTATGATGAAGGAGATCGAGGAGCAGCCAAAAGCTCTTCGCGACACGATAAGCCCCAGAATAAAGGACGGCAAGGTCGTGCTTGACGACATATCCCTCACAGCCGACGACATCAAAAACATAAACAAGATATACATAGCCGCGTGCGGCAGCGCGTACCATGTCGGCGTTGTGGGCAAGTACGTGATAGAAAAAATGTGCCGCATACCCGTGGAAGTACAAGTGGCGTCGGAATTTCGTTACTGCGACCCGATAATAGGCGAAAACGACCTCGTTATAGTTATAAGCCAGTCGGGTGAAACGGCTGACACGCTCGCCGCGCTCAAAGAGGCGAAATCGCGCGGCGCAAGAGTAATGTCAATCGTAAACGTTGTGGGCAGCGCGATTGCGAACGCGTCCGACGACGTTATATACACGTGGGCGGGACCCGAGATAGCCGTCGCGACGACAAAGGCTTACAGCACACAGCTTGCGGTAATATACCTCATCGCGGCGTACATGGCTGAAAAGCTCGGCAGACTTACCGATAAGGAGTACGCGGACTTTATAGCCGAAATCGAAGCTCTGCCCGAAAAGGTTGAGGAAATACTCAAAAATAAGAAAGAGGTGCAGTACCTCGCGTCGAAGTTCTACAACTGTCACTCGATATTCTTCATAGGCAGAAACCTCGACTACGCCGTATCGCTCGAAGGCTCGCTGAAGCTGAAGGAAATATCGTACATACACAGCGAAGCGTACGCCGCGGGTGAGTTAAAGCACGGCACGATCTCGCTTATCGAGGACGGCACGCTCGTTGTCGCGCTCGCGACGGGACGTGAGCTTTTCGACAAGACCGTTTCAAACGTCAAGGAGGTAAAGGCGCGCGGCGCGGTCGTAATGGGCGTCACGACAAAGGAACACGACCACATGGGCGACGTCGCCGACCACGTTATAAAAATCCCGTCGGCGCACGAGATGCTGCTGCCGTCACTGTCTGTGATACCGCTGCAGCTTTTCGGCTACTACGTCGCGTCAAACAAGGGCTGCGACATAGACAAGCCGCGCAACCTCGCGAAATCCGTAACGGTCGAATAATCAAAAATTACAAGAACCCCTCGTGGGTTCTTTTTTTTGCGGCGTGAAAATAGAATGATATGTAAAACAAAAATAAAGGCGGAATGTGGATGAAAAAACTGCTTGTAATTCTGTTTATCGTGATATTCATAACGCTTATTTTACCGCTCTGCATCGTAAGGCTCGCGGGCAAGCTCGGCGTACCGGAGGAATACGAGCCGCCCGACGACGCGGGAACGGTCGCGGTGTACCTGTCGGACGAGGGCAGAGTGGCTGACATGGACATAAACGAGTACCTCACGGGCGTTGTCGCTGCCGAAATGCCCGCCGATTTTGAGTACGAGGCGCTTAAGGCGCAGGCGGTCGCGGCGCGCACGTACCTGTATTCGCGCATGGAGCAGCTCGCGTCCGGCAACATCTCCGAAAGCCACAACGGCGCGGCGGTATGCACCGACTACACCCACTGCCAGGCGTACACCGACCGCGAAGCGCCCGACAAGATTGTTTCCGCAGTGAACGAAACGACGGGGGAGTACATGACGTACAACGGCGAAATAATATCCGCGCTGTTCCACTCCACATCCTCCGGCGCGACGGAGGCGGCTGTCGATGTGTGGGGCAGCGATGTGCCGTACCTTCAAAGCGTGCCGAGCGTCGGCGACATCGAGTCGCCCAAATACCTAAGCTCCCTCACATTGAGCGCCGAGGACTTCAAGGCTACCGCCGAGGAAACGCTTGACGGTACGGACTGGTCGAATCCGCTTTTTTCTGACATCGAGCGAAGCAAGGCCGGCGGCATAATAACGCTTAAAATCGGCGGCGTGAGCGTGCGCGGCACGGACTTTCGCACAATGTACGGACTGCGCTCCACAAACGCCGAGCTTACCGAAAAGGACGGAAACGTCATTATGAGCGTGCGCGGCTACGGTCACGGCGTGGGCATGAGCCAGTACGGCGCGGACTACATGGCGAAAAACGGGAGCAGCTACGACGAGATACTGAAAACGTACTACACGGGGATCGAAATAGTAAAGAAGTAATTCGTATTGCCAAATTGCACAAATTTAGTGTAATTTTTTGTATATAACGGAGAAAAAATAAATTGTCAATTCTGTTGAGAAATTTCTTGATTTGTAGTAAAATAGAACTATTAAGAAACTATAGAGAAGGAGACAGATATTATGAGGAAAAGGATTATAAGCGCGCTT
>CANQQS010000095.1 GCA_947626045.1 uncultured Clostridia bacterium
CGCTGCGGCTCCGCTCTCATGAGCATTGAGTTGTCGAACGACGCGAACTCCTTACCGCCTATCTCGTTCGTCACTCTGAACACGCGCTCCTCGTCGTAGAACTCGCGCATAAGCTCGATCATCATTACGACGATAGTCTTATAAGCGTCGTAGCTGTCGTCTATGATAGCTCTCGAAAGCTTCTGTCCCGCCTGCTGCATAGCCGTAATACCGCTTGCCGCCGTCACGCCCTGCTGTGTGCCGCCCTGCTGAATGTCGCGGTTGCCGATTACTTCTTTAAGCTCGTTTATCTTCTCCGTCCTGTGTTCCATTGTCTGGTGCGGTAAAGACTGCGCCTGTACGGCGCGTATGTGCGTCTCGTCAAGGTTACCCGCGACATGGATAATCTCGTTTTCGAGGTTCTTAAATTCCTCTTCGTTTATGCCGCCCTGATCGCGTATGAGCCATCTGTGCTTGGCGGCGACGAGCGCATTCTTGATTATAACGCCGTCGAGCTTGTCAATGTACTGCTGCGGATTTCTTATAACGTCCACTATACCGAACCCGAACGGACAATCTTCCTCGGGATAGAGAACGTCAAAAACGACGGGGTACATACCATGCTCGTATAAGCCCGTCTCATAGCCTTCTCTGTCCTCCGTCGCGTCTATTACCGACGTGCCGCACATCTTCATCATGTGCAGCGTGCCGTCGGTCTTTTTGTAGTAGCAGTCGATTATCTCCGTCCTGTCCTCGTCGCGGTGACTGCCGCTGTAGCTGCGTATATCCGCGCCGCCCGTAAACAACGCGCGGTATTCGGGATATTGCTCTTTCAGTACATCGTTGTCCACGGCGTTTACGATAAATAAAAACTGACTTTCCTGCACGTCCCGCACGTGCATATCGCAATAGATGTGCATAAGCTCCACGGCGCGTATATCAACGCTTTTCTTTTCCTCGTTGTAAAACACGCCGTACACCGCTGTACCGTGCTTTAGCTTACGCCGCCAGTTATCCTTGTAAACCTTCTTGAACCCCGACATTTCAAGCTCCGCCGGTATAATCTTTGACAATATCTTTGCCGTGTCGCTGTCCGAGGGTTCGCGTTCCAAAAGGTTCGGAACGGGGAAATTGTCAATCGCGTCGGCGTATTTGTTCTCGATTGCGGAGAATATAAACGCCGTAGCGGGTTCAGGCTCGTTCGTTTTCGGGTTTATCATTCTGCCGTAGCGCGATTGATACCACTTGTTATTTTCCGTTATCCGCGCGTCAAGTTCTTCCTTGTCGGCTTTGTACTGGCGATACGCCTTCCGCGCCTTAGCGATAAACTCCGGCTTGATCTTACCGCGATACGGCGGTACTTCTCTCATTTCTTCGTAATCCATCTACATATTACCTCCACATCAATCATCAACTCCGATAACCTGATTACACCGGTCAACCCCGTAGGGGCGACCCTCGCGGTCGCCCGTCTCCGACTCAATTATCCTATTTCCTGTCCGTTTATCCATACATTGCCCTCTATGTAAATTCCCTCTCTGCCGTCTTTATCGACATACGGGAGTATGCTCGCATACGGTTTTGAATAATTTCCGTTTTCATCGGGGAAATATGCGTCACCGTAAATTCTTATTCCCTTTTGTCCGCCGAACAGTCCGACTCTTAACTCGCCCTGTATAAGACAATCCTGCGTAGTTTCGATTGAGCCTGTCATATACACCCTGCCGTCGTCGTCCATGTATATACCCTGTTTTGTGTCGGAGCTTTGTATTATAAAAATATAGCCTTTACCGTCACGTCCGATATATATTCTCGGACTGGGATTGCCTTTTTCGTAAAACTCAAGCTTTTCACCCGACATTTCCATACTGCCCTTGTCGCTCTCGCCTTGTACAGTTATCTCGCCCGTGTTGATCGTTCCCGCCGTCAGCTTATCGGCTGTCATGCTCTGCACCTGCGCGTCCTTTATCTTCGCCTTTGTACAGTCGATATTCTGCGCCTTAACGCTTGCCGCCTCGCCGACGTTACCGCTGTCAAGGTTGCAAAGCACGCTCTTTAATTCGTCCACGAGCGCAACGCTCCACTGTTCGATTTTTTGTAAGTCCTGTTCCGTGTCGCCGCTTAACCTTAAAAACGGCGTTGTCAAATTCGGCATTTCCTCATTCCCTCTCTCTTTTCTCGACCCGTTCACCGTAGGGGCGGTCATTGGCCGTCCGCCTCCGTAGGGGCGACCCTCGCGGTCGCCCGTTACCACCAATTATATATTTTGTTGTCCTTCTCCTGTACCCTGCGTTTCTGCAACCACCGTTCGTACGCCTCCAGCCGCTGATTAAACAGGTTTATATGCTGATTGTACGACGGATAATTACGCTGATAATAAAAAATCTGCGCAAGCACGTAATCGACGTACATCATATCGTACGGCGCGTCGCATACCGTTTCGTCGGTCACGATTCGTTTAATTTCACAATTTTTCTGTGTATATTCTCCGCTTGTGTGGATAACCGAAAGCGACCCTTCCGGCACTTCCGCCACGAAATTATTGTATGTTTCAAGCTGTCTGACGTCCATTATCATAACGTCGTCAATTTCCTTACCGTCGTCGGTTTTTATAATTACAACATCGCCGGCAATGAGACCGCCGCCCATAAACTCAAATCGGTCGTCATAAAATTTAACGCTGCCCTTTATAACAGTATCGCGTATCGGCTCATTCGGCTTGATGTACACGACCTCGATTTTCCTGTGACAGCCATGATGTGACGGGACATAGAACTGACCGCTCCGCCCGTACATCGGTTTGATACCGAACGACCGGAAATCCAGCTTTTTAATCACATGACCCTTGTGGCGTATTCTGTCCACCATTTCAAACGTCACGCCCTCCGGCAAAAGATATGTGCCGTCTATGTGCGCCTCAAGCCTGACCTCCTCATACCGCCTTAGATATTCCTGACACAACATCGCGCTCAAATCATCGCACCAGTTGTATTTTTCTTTTATCGTGTATTCGTTCGGATATAACCTGTCCACACGCCGTATAACCTCGTTTATGTACATCGTCTCTCACCTCACCTGTATTGATGTCCGCCCGCGGCGTCCTTGTATTCTATATCGTAAATGACGGCGCGCCCATGCCCGACGAGCCTGTACTGATAATACTCGCCGTTTATGTACCGCACGGGAACGCAGTAATCTTTAATTCCCCGCGCTGTAAGCCTGCCGTGGGGAATTAAGTCGCCGCCTTCCTCGTTCGCGAACACGTCAATATACGCGCCGTCCTCTATTTTCGCCCTGATCCATAATTCATTCATACCCTTGTTGTCAAAGGTATTTTCGTGTATTACGACGCTTGTACAACCCCAGAGTTCGGGTTCTCCCGCGCCGTATTTATATACCGTAGTATCGTCCGCTATATATACGCCGTCATGCCACCTGAAATAGCCCACCGCGTCAACGTAGCTTTCCCTGTGCCACGTGCCGTAGTTCGTGTCGAACACAAGCGTCTCATCGCCGTCACCGCTTTTAGCGCACACGATATACTTCTGTCCGTCTGTCGCTCCGACGGCTTTTGAATAGCGTCTGTCAAGTTTTCGCGAAATAAGCTCCGGCTGACCGCCCACATAAGCGTAAAATCCGCCGTAGCCCAAAAAATATAACGCCGTACCAATCTGCACCGCGCTCCGTATGTCGATACACCCGCAGTCGGATAGCTGTTTCGGTATCGAGAAATTACTCGGCTTGTCGCCGTAAATATGATGTATGTACTCCCTCTTAAACGCTACAAGGTTATCCCGATAGCTTACAATCCCGACAAATCCGCCCGGTGTGCCTATCTCCGCGTAATAGCTGTCGTTCGCAAGCCCCATGAACGTATTGAAGTTAAACGGATCGCCCAGCTTTGACGCGTACACGTATTCGCCGTTCGGGTTCGTACCCCAAAGCCTGTTGTTATGCACGCATACCCAATTCATGGTTGGTATCTTTGTATACACGCTCACGCCCGTAGCCGTCTCCTTCGTGAAAACGAGCCGGTTGCCGTCGCGGTTGTAAAGCTGCACATACAGCCTGTGCGGATATTTCTCGTCGATTTTCTCAACAATACAGCTTATCGCCCTGTCCACTTCGACGTTTTGATATTTCGAGTCGAGCGATACCGTGTTGTTCTCATCGTTTGTAAATCCCTCTAAAAATACGCTGTCGCCCTGCTTGAAATATTCGTCCCAGTTTACATCTTTACACTCGATATAGTTTGTGATGTAAATATCCTTTTCGGGGTCGCCTTTGGAATACAGCGTATATGAAAACGTCGTATCGTACACGCCCTTTTCCATATTTTTGACAGTCCCGTCCCCCGTTGCCGTATAATCATAGTACAGCATGGCTGACGCGTCCCCGTCACACACACATATCACTATCCTGCCGTTAAAATCCACAAGACACACATCGCCGTCGGGTATCACTTTGCCGTCTGTTTCAATATCCTTTTTCTCACCCTCATAATAAAACGCGTCCCCCGCGACTCCTGTAAATTTCGTAATCTCACCGTCCGCGTACTTCGGCGCGATAACGCCGCGTATATTCGTCATGCCGCTTACCGCCGCCTTCCACGATTTCGCGGGAGCAAGACAGGGATAGCGGTCGGACGACATATTCAGCATATCCTCAAACTCGTTCCTCTCGCACTTCTCCAGTCGGTTCAGTCCCGCGAACGTGTTTATATCAATGCTCGGATTTTCCGCCGCGTTTATAGTTTCAAACCGCATATCCCTTCACTCCTTCCTTTTACGAGAGCGGCTTCATGCCCTCGCGCTCGCTCATCTTCCGTCTCGCCTTCGCGTCGTTGCGCTGCATTTCTTCAACTATACGCGCAATCTTGCGCGGCACCATTACCGTTTCGTCGTATAAAATCTGGTAATTTCTGCCGTTCAGCGTAACGGTTATGCTGTCCTCCGGCTCGCCTTCGGGCTTGCGGATAAACACGGGGACTTTCTCCTCGTTGTACTTCTTTACCGCCGCCTTATGCTCCGCCTCGGACTGTTTCTTTGTCTTTGTTTCAGCCATTATAAAAATCTCCCTTCACGTTTTACGCCGCCGTATATCTCGTCGACGTGGTTTCGATACGCACCATGTACTCATTCGAGAGTATCTTCGCGAGATGATGCGCCTTCCAGCCCATTGTGGATCTCTGCTTGAGCGGGTCAGCCGTACCGCCGCTGCCAAGCTGCTGTGTAATGCTCTCAACGTCCTTGATGTCCGTTACGCCGTAAGCGTCCGCACCGATAACAAGCGTCGAGTAGACCGGCTGACCGTTCGCGCCGCCTTCACCCGGATAAATCTTCATGTCGACAACAATGCTTTCGTCAACGGTCTCGCCGCAATCAAGATACGCCTCGCCGTTCTTGCCTTCCTGCGCGGACGATACGGTGTAAACAAAATCGTTTACGAGTATCTTCTTGGACGCAAGCGCACTCGCGCCGCTTGCGTCAATCGTTTCGGCGACGTATATCTTTGTATCGTCAACCTTAACGACGCTAAGCTCTATGTAACCCGCAAGCGGGTCACCCGTGAACCTTACCGCGTCGGGCGTTTCAACAAAACGCACGCCGTAGAGCTTGCCTATCTCGCCCGCGTAGATGTTCTTTGTGTCAACATACTCGTGCGGCGCTTTCCAGTCGGGATCGCTCATCAGATCGTGCGCGATGTCGGTGTGGATGATAGCCACATAGTCACCCTTGATTTTCTTCGCCCTGTTGCCTTTCAGCGTTCTTACGGCTTTTCTGACCTCTTCGACGGTCAGCACATCGCTGTCGTCAAGGCTGTCTCTCGTTTCCTTGCCGTTCGGGTACTGCACGTTTGTGCCTGCGCTCAAAACTGCCGCTGTCAGCGCGTCGAGCGTTTCACCCGCGTTGTCGCCGAGCCTTTCGTTGATTCTAAGAACCTCGGGCGCGGGGTCGGGCGTGAAGTAGTCGAACTCGTCCGACATCGCCACGTATGTACCGTACTGCTTCGGTACGCCCTCGATACGGCTCACGTTAATCGCCTGACCTTCGGGGGTAATACCCTCTGTAAGCGGTGTCATAGTCTTCGGCAGCGGTGACATCTTGTCCCACGCTACCACCTTACCCTTGCCCTTCGGTATGGACACCTTCTGTCCGAACTGCGAGTGTACCAGATCCGCCTTTGCCGTCTCGCGGACATGGCGGTTAAGCACCGGCTGATACAGCGGCTGCACGCCCGCGCTTGTAGTTAAATTCATATTGAGCTTTTCCTCAAAACCCAAACCTGCCATAATAAATCACTATCCTTTCAGTCTGTCGATGTACGCGCTGAACTCTGCGTCGCTCATCGCGTCAATATTCCTTTCGACCTTGCCGAGGCTTGTCCGCTGCGCGCCGATATTCTGCTGTATCGGTTTTCTTGCGGGCGCGGGCTTCGCGGGTTTCTTGACTTCGGGGGCTGCCGCCCTCTGCGCCGTCATGTACGCCGTCGCTACCGACATACCGTGTACAATGCTGTCGTAAAACGTCTTATTCTGCATGGCAATATCGAAATCAAAATCTGGGACAATGCCGCGCAACTCGTTGCTCTCTCTTTCCCACCGACGTTTGATCTCGTCCGCCTGCGCCTGCTGCGTTTCCCGCGCCTTCATCTGCTCGCGGTAACGCCGCGCGTCAACGGTGTCGCGCATACGGCTGTCAAATTCCTCCGCGCTCACACCCGCCTTTTCCGCGCTCTGCTCTCTAAGGTCGGCGATAAGCGCCTTTAACGCGCTGTCGCCGTCGCCGCCGTAATAGCTGACGGCTAAATCCTTAACGCTGTCGAGCGCGTCAAGGCTCTCGCGGTTTTTCCTTGCAAGGTCGCCGTATCGCTTCGACACGATACGGTCAATTTCGCTTTGATATTCTTCCTGCGTCGAAAATGTCCTGAAGAACTGCGTTTCCTGTGCGGGTTCGGCTGTACCCTGTTCTTCCCCTTCTGCGGTGGGGCTGTCTTCGTCGCTGTTTTCCGCCGCCGCTTGGGGTTCTTTGTCGTCGGTACGCTCGGCTTGTACTTCGCTCGTAAGCGTGCCGTCCTGCGCCGATTGAATGTACTCGGCAAATTCTTCGTCGCTCATTTCCTCCACGTTTCTTATTTGAGGCTCGGCTGTTGCCTCGGTGGACGTAACTTCGTCCTCTGCGCCTGCTGCCGGCTGAACTACCTCCGGCGTTTCGTTTGCGTTCAAAATCTCCATTTTGTTTACATCCCTTTCTGTAAATTTTTGTATACAAAAAGCAACGCCCGAAAGCGTTGCTTTAAGTCGGTATTTATTTTTTTATCGGACGAACTAATCTCTCGCCCCTGTCGCCGCGATGATAGCGCGAAATTACAACCTCTGCTTTTAATCCGTATATTTCTGCCAACTCGGACAGACATATTCTTTTTCCTTCATGTTCGATATAGACATTTTTGCTTGTATTTCTCGCTTGTGTTTTCATATCAACCCAACGGCAATTATTAGGCTCATAATCGCCGTCGTTGTCAATTCGGTCTATCGTCAGACCCTCAGTGTAGCCGTTTTCTATTGCCCACGCTTTAAACGCTTGAAAATCATTTCGCCACTCATCACAAATTTTTATGCCCCTGCCGCCATAACGCTTATACTGTACATATGTAGATGAATAACACCTTTCTTTCATAGAACGCCACACATTATATAAGCGCGTACCTGTCTGACCGTGTTTGTAATTTCTGAATGACTTGCTCATACAGACACCGCCTGTTCTGTTACACACTGTTTCTTTTTGCTCATCATTCTGCGACATTTTTCAAATCCGTACAGAAACGCAAGTCCGATCATTTCCCATTCCTCCTCGGAACATTCTCTTATTGCTCTCACGTCTGTTAAACTCAAACGGTATCCTGAAAACTCCTTATTCGCAATTTCCTTGACGTAATTTTTTATACGTGCATATTCCTTTGTCAAATCCTTATCCATTATAAATTCCTCCTGAAAATTCTTGATTTCCCTCGGCGGATATGATATAATAGATTTATCAATCCGCGAGGGTTGTGTTTTATAAGCAGGTTAGCAGCTTTGGTCGGGTGCAACCTGCTTATTTTTTGTTTAAATACTCAAGAACAATCATTCTAACCAATCCGCTTACAGATGTGCCTTTTTCTGTTGCCAGCTCTTTAAGCTTTTTTAGTGTTTCGATTGAAAAGAATACATTGATTCTCTCTGTATTTGATTTTTGTCTTGGAGACACTGTAAAACACCTCCTTTATATATGTATAATATCACCCTTTTATACATATGTCAAGAGGTTTTTATAAAATTTTTTTAATTCAAAGGATTATACGTATATATTTTCTTCGGAGGAGCAGGAGGCTTTGACGCCACGGGAAATTCCATAAGAAAATACCTTGCGGCATCGTATGAATGATCTTCGGTGCTTGTGTCAACATCTTCAACCTTTACTGTGTCGTATACAAGGTTTGGTATGGTGCGTATGAAATTACGGCAAGTGTTAAATACATACATCATCGGGTAGCCCTTGTCAGAAAATTGTAAGCGGTAGTGTAGTTGCATCTTACCCGATATTCTGTCATTCTTGCCCTTGTCGAAATACACGCCCTCGCGCTCCATAAGGTTTATGATTGTACCGTCCGCCCCTCGGCTCTCGTCCCAGATAGACGGATCCGCAATACCGATAATATGATTGCCTTTTTCCTGTTCGTCCTCGATTTTGCGTATCTCCGCAGATATTTTGCTTGGTTCCCATCGTACTCCCTCATTAGGTGTGCCGGTATAGCCGTAAAGTTCACGGTAAAGATATACTACACCGTCGGTATCGACCGCCCACCACTGAACGGCAAAAGGACGAGTATATCCGAAATCGAAACTTCGGTATCTCCTCCAGTGGCGCGGAATATCGAATGGCTCAATAACGTGCGTCCACTGCCGTGTCCTGTACCCGTCCGGGTTATCCTTCCACTCTTTATAAACCATGCCGCTGAAGCTGTCCCAGCTCCCGTATAACAGCGCGTTTCTTTCCGCCTCGGGAAGCATAGCCAAATTCGCTATGTAGTTCGGATCATTCTGTAACAGGATTTTATTATCAAACACCTTAGCCGGAATATATATCCGCTTGCGCTTGACCTCGATTTGCTTTCCGTCGGGCGCGGTCACGGTCGTCTTAAATTCATACGGTGTATTCGGCGGCATAGCCGTAATAAACCGTTCCTTGACCCAGCCATGTCCCACGCCGCCCGGATTTGCGGTAGAACGTATATACACCCTCACGCCCGGACCGTCAGCACGGTTACGGGATATAAGATACTCGTATTCTTCTTGTGTAAAATGCGTAAGCTCATCAAATCCGATAAACGCGAACGATAATCCCTGGTACCGCAAATAGCTTGTCGAGTTTGGCATAGAACCGAAATAGATCCGTGCTTTAGACGGGAATATCCAGCAATGCTCCGACCCGTTATATTTCGCTTTCGGATACGCTTTCGGGTACATGTTGAGGCTTTTAATTATAAGCTCACGCGCTTCGGGGAACGTCTTACGGAACAGAATAGCCTTGTAGTGCGGTATATCCACCTGTCTTAACGCCTCCGCCACAAGCGCATCCGATTTGCCGCCGCCCGCCGCGCCGCCGTATAACGCCTCGTATTCAGGTCGGCGCATAAATTCAAACTGCCTCGGCTGCGGCGACCATACAACATTACTCATCATCCGCCACCTCCGCCAGCACCACAACACCGCTTTCCGCCGCGTCGGTGTTGTCGGTGTTGTCGTTTTTGTCGAATATGTTATAATACCGACCGAGCAATTCGGCGGCTTTCAGCCTATCCTTTGCCGACGGCGCGCCGACCGTCAATTCCTCATAGCCTTTCCCGACGCCGAGAGGAATGTTGTCGACCTCTTCTCCGCGCATGGTACGTGTGAGAAATTCAATGACCTCTTCCGCCGCCGCTGTATTCTGCCTGTGAAATTCGTCCATCGCCGCGTCATACGCCGCCTTGACTTCGGGATTTTTTAACAGTCTGCAGGCGGTGACTGCCGCGCTCCGCTTGCTGTAGCCTGCCGTGATTGCCGCCGCCGTTGCGTTATGCCTCACGTCCTCGACAAGAGTTTTTATAAATATTTCCTGTTTTCTGTTCACACGCCTACCACCGTCCTATCACCGTAACCGACTGCTCCGCTATGCCCTCAAATGCTGTTATGCTAATTACTTTCCGCCGCCGTGTTAAATCCCTTCAATTATCGCGCACGCGCGCGTGCGCGTCCCGTCTTAGCCTTTCTTATCATTTTTTGTATAAAAAACAGAGCCGACCGCAAAGGGTAAGCTCTGTCAGATTTCGCGGCTCGGACGCTCTCACGCCCGAACCTATCCTAAAAATGAAAGGATGGAGATGTCCTCACACCATCTCCATTTTGAATTATAACATAGAAAATCGGGACAAACGGGACATCTTTTAAAATTTTCAAAAAAATTTGTTGTAATATGGTTTTTTGTATGATATACTGATTTTGCCGTAAGGAATTACGGCGGGTAACATAGGAGCGGCGGCGACTGTTCCGACACTCTCATAAAGGGGGGTGTTATGATGGACATAATATTTCAGCTGATAATTTTAATTGTCATCTTGGAAATCATCAGGAACATAAAAAAATAGTCGCCCCGCCTCGCAAGTAGAGCGACTATTCTATAAAGTTTAACTAATTGCGGAACGGTCAGAACCGCTCCTTTGTTATCTACAATATATCACAATTCTTTTTTTTTGTCAATATTTTTTAAAAATCTATACGCGCGTTTTTTAACTGAACTTTCCGTATTCCCACCGCCGACCTTAAACGCGATCCACTGCCACGACGGGCGCACTTCGCCTTCTATGTACCGCATACGAAATATCCGCCGCGTAAGGCTGTCCTCGATACCGTCAACGTACCTTTCGACTTTCCGCCGCTGACGCTGCAGCTTGTTACGCCGCGCCATGAGCATATTGTTGTATTCATTCTTTTCAAGCCCTGCGACGCTCATCGAGTGCTTTGTGTACGGAAATTCAGCGTCCGAACCGCTCACGGTGTCCGTAACCGTATTTTCTTTGATTTGTTCTTCCGTCTCGCGTATCTCCGCGACCACAGAGCGATA
>CANQQS010000096.1 GCA_947626045.1 uncultured Clostridia bacterium
ACAAAACCCCGATTTCATTCCATATAAGTGAAGGGATATTCCTCTCAAAATACAAATACAGAAGGACGGGACTATGCAGATGAACGAACAGCAAGACGAACAAAACATCAAGGTAACAATTCATATTCCCGAAAACGTATCTGATGTAATCAGACAATCGAAAATCAATCAAATATATGATATTCTAAATTCAAAAATCAAAAAATAACCTCGCTGCGATGTTTCACTGTCTATTCAGACTGCGAGTTCTGCTTCGTGGATCTATAATTAGGCATATATCACTCGTTTCGCGAGGTTGAAACGCAATTAATGTGACATTTACTCCTGCGGAGTAAATGTTCTCAATAAAATCTTGTTATAACACGATGTTACCCTTGAAACGGAAAGCCGAGTATGGTATAATTTACTTAAATGCAAAATCGGCTTTCCAATACATAGTTGAATTATGGGAGGCTGATAAAATGAACAAAATAACTGCAATATATGTGCGCCGTTCGGTGAGCGACAAAGATAAGGGTAACAACTCGCTTTCGATTGACGCGCAAAATGTATTACGGTTATACTTCGGAGCGGCGAACCGTAAACGGAAAAACAGGCTCGGTGCTTGTTCCGTCCGACAATGCTTTGGCAATTCGGCAAGCTTACGAGATTTACAAAAATCCGCAGGCATCGTTAAGTGATGTAATCAACTACCTTCGAGATAACGAAATAAAAGTAGAAATCGACGGCGGGAAAAAGAACAATATGGACAGGAGCCATATTACGAAGCTGCTCGAAAGCCCGTTATATGTAAGAGCCGATAAGGACATCTATGAATATTTCGTATCAAAGGGTGTTGAGATAATCGACGATATTGACGCGTTTGACGGAATACACGGACTGTTCCTTCATCGACCTAAAGGCGGCTGTCCGTACATAAAAGTCGGCTATCACGAAGGGCTGATAGACTCCGAAACGTGGCTTGTGGTTCAGGATAAAAAATCTCGCAACGCAAAATTTCCGAGCAACAGAACACATATCAATTCGTGGCTCACGGGTCTTGTAAAATGCGCACACTGCGGCAAAAGTCTTGCAATCAGTTACAGTTGGAATACTTCGCATACAAAGCAGTGGCGGTATTACATAGACAGAGGCGCGTACTACTACAACGGTTGTGTGAAGAAATGGTTAAAGATAAGACCTGATGAAGTTGAAACGGCAGTCTATGAAGCGATGAAAAATCGTCTCGCAAATTTGGTTATCGCAAAACACGAAGCAAACAAACCCGATGCGGCTGAAACTTCCGTAAAAACCGATATTCTGAAGCTCGACGATGAAATCCGAAAACTTCTCGACAAAATTGCCGACGCGGATACAATCCTATTCGATTATATCCAAAAGCGAGTATCAGATCTGCACAAAAAGAAGTCGGAACTGGAAGAAAGGCTGCGCTCTCACAGTCGAAAGCATAAAGAGATTGACACCAAACCGCTTGAAAATCCGATGAAGGTATGGAACAGCTTATCAAACGAGAAAAAGCATTCGCTCGCCGTCGCAATGATTGACGTTATCTATATATCCGATGAAAACGGGATAGATATACGATTTGGAATTTAAGAACACAGGTATAGTTACGGTGTGTATTCGGGCGTACCAATGGACAACAGAATACGTATATATGAATATAACTTATCCTATGTTATTTCCCCAATATTTCAATAACCGGCGACGACAGTATGCCCGTCTCCTTCAGGCAATACTCATAGCTCCAGCTGTCGTTTCGGCTGTACCAGTACGACGGACCCTTCCACTTTTCGCTGTTGTTGCAGTTGTGCAGTGCGGAAAACGTGTTTACTCTTGTGCCGAACAGCTTAAATTCTATGGTGTGTTCTCCTTTGGAAAGATTTTTTACTTCCTTTTCGTACGGCGCGAAAGCAAGAGTGCCGCAGTCTGTTCCGTCAACAATTACGCGGATGAGCGCGCCTCGGTAACGGCTTGCGTGGATTAGTATATCGCTTTCATTATCGAGGTTTATATTCGTTTTATATGTGATGTTTCCCCCGTAAAACGGCATTCCCCGGTCAACTATCGAGCCGAACGCGATTTTTTTGCGCGGCTTTTGTATGGTTATATCGCAGCCGGATATATGCACGTCAAAATCGCCGAGAAGCAGGAAATTCTCAATGCTGACGCTTTTTCCGATAGGAACGCGCGCGATAAGCTCGTTTACGCCCTTTTTTAATTTCGGCAGACGCATGGTGAATAGCTGTTTGTCCGTGTACCAGCCTTGTTTTTCGACCTTTACATTTTCGCCGTTTAATATAACCTCCGTCAGTTCCTCGTAGCAGAGAATACATTCCGCCTCAAACTCGCTTTCGAACGTAAAACGCAGATACGGGAAATTCGTTATTTCCTCTTTTTCCATCGCCCACGGCTGAATATCCTCGCCGTCCGCGAGCGGGAAATTGTATTTGTTGCGTATTTTTTTGTCTATCCTTAGTATTTCCTCCTTCGGGGCGTACTCCTTTCCGTCGAGCGAATATTCCGCTATATCGAGCACTGCGGCGTTCGGCTCGTCCCGTTCAAATTCGACGCTGTCTTTAAAATCAATAACTTTTATTGAGTTCGCTTTTTCTTCATTCGGTTTAAAGCCGCCCGTTTCAGACGCTTTTTTAAGCCGTATAAGCAGGCTGTCATTGTTATACAGAGTATGATAAATAACCGTTTCTTTGCTGTCGGTCTTATATTCGATCTCCTTTATATCGCCGCTCAGGGTGTCAAGCATTTCGGGAGTGTATATTCCTTTTACGACGATTTTTATCCTTTGCGGCTTTATAATATCGGGATTCTCGTCCTTTTTCGCGTGAGCGATAAACAGATATTTTACGCCGTTGTCATCGCGGAGCGTGTGAATGAGATCATTCGTCATTTTTCCGTCGCTTCCGTAAACCGAAACAAAGCGTTCCTCGTTCAGCTTGTCGAGAAGAGACGCGGATGCGGTTGGAATGAATACGGATTTTTCAAACAGCGCCCTTGCTCCGTCGTCCGCGACCGCGTCAACGCAGTCGGGGCAGCTTCCGACAAATATCACCTTTCCGCCGTTTTCTCTGAATTTATCAAGAATATCGAGCGTCGAGCGGCGTATCGTTTTTAAATCCGGCACTATTACCGCGTCGTAGCTCATTGCTCCGAGTCTAAGCGAAGCGTTGTCCGTCTTTTCGTAAAGCGACGGCATCAGCGATTCTGATATGAAATCAAAATCCAGCATCCCGAAAAGAAGGCAGTTTATGAGCGCGCTGAATTTTTCCTCCGCCTCATCGCACGCCGCCGATGTGAGATCGCGCGGTCCGAATGACAACCAGAAGCTTTCTATCGGGTGGATCACTCCGATTTTCACTATCGGCTTTCCCCTTGTCAGAACGGTGTTCAGTCTCGCAAAATGGTTTTCGATATACGGATATTCCTTATACCACGGCGACTGATAATTTATCGACGCGGGATAATCGCGTTTTGCGCAGCCCTTCATCGTCACCCACGAAAGATGCGGAGCGCGCACCGTTACGCCGAGCGCCGCCTGCCAGTCGCCCTGGAATTTATGTCCACGAAAATCGAAATCCCAGCCGGTCACGCCGTAAAGCTCGGACAGTACGCCCTCGCGCCCATATTGGTGCGCGGCGGACTGCGCCTGTTTCGCGGTCGCAAGCTCTATATTGTCGCAGAGTATGTCGACCCCCGGTATCGCAAAGCTCCGGTAAAGACGCATAGCCTCGCCGAGCGCGCTTGTCTGGGAGTGCAGATTTTCCTCCGCCATAACGTGACCCGACAAATACAATCCGTTCCTTTCGCACCATTCGCCGCATTGGTCGGAAAACGCGCGCGCGAACCGTTCGCATACGTGGTCGTGGTAGTGATAACGCGCGGCGGACGGCTCAGGGTCGGGCAGCTCCCATACGATCTCGGGCAGACGCTCAGTTATATCATAGCCGCAGCTTTCGGAAAACGTGTCCGCAAAATCAAACGTCCAGGGCAGAATCACGTCCGATAAATCGTCGGAAAATTTTTTCTGTCCCTTGATTTTTATCTGCGGCTCGTCGGTGAAGATCGCCGGTACGGCGTTTCCGAATTTATCACCGACAGCCTTTTTGTAGCTTTCGTGAGTTGTTTCTATAAACTCGCGGATAGCGTTTGCGTCCATCATATCGACGTAGGTCTGGTTGTTGTGCCAGCCGCTTTCTTCGGACATACACTCGAAAACGTACCATTTCACGCCTTGAGGATCTTCGTTTCTGTCAATTTTTTTATAGCTTTTGAGCGTCTTGTCGTCATTCAGAAGAATATCAAAACAAGCGACAAGATGAGGTATTCCCGTTTTCAGATATTCCTCCTTTGATACGCTTTCGCGGTCGGTTGTCGTAAACAATATGTATTTTTGCCTGTTTTTTATTTTCCTCGTGACATATCCGCCCGCCGCGCCCGACGGGTATCTGTCCTCGTCGTAAAGCCACGCGAGCATATTTTGTTTTTCCGCATATTTAGCGCAGTCCGCGACAAGTTCCATAAACTCATCGCCGAGATATTCCGTCCCCAGTCCCGAGCGCGCGTGCATATTAAATCCGCCGAAGCCCATTTGTTTAAGGCAGTCTATCTGACGCAAAAGCTCATCTCTTTCGAGCTTGCAATTCCACGCCCAAAACGGTGCGCCTCTGTACTCGGATGTGGGTGATTTGAATAAATTTGTATCAAGCGCTTCGGTGTTGTTATGTTTGTAATACATATTATGCTCCTTTTTAATCAATTTGCCGACGTCGAATTTGCGTTTAAAAATTCAAGTATGAGCTGTCTTGCTTCCGCTTCCTTTGTCTTGGAAAAACCGTGTCCCTCACCCGCAAATTCAACCAATTTACCGTTTTTGTACACGCTGTTCACCGCCTGACGCACCGAGCTTATCGGAACGACGGGATCGGCGGTACCCGATATTATAAGCAAATTATTTGTATAGTTTTTCCCGACATAGTTAAACGTATAAAAATCCTTTACCGACGTTGCGAACACCTTGCCGAGCATTAATCCCCAGTGCTCTCTCGGCAAATTCGGTTCTTCGTTTCGCCATACGTCGGGAATACCGAACGCGGGGAACTGAAGCGCCATCGCTCTTACCTTATCATCGCCCAATTCCTCCGCCGCAAGCGCTGAAACCATTCCGCCCTGGCTGTCGCCCGACAGGAACATATTATTTGCGTCGATGCAGTCGAGTTTTGACAGATAATCGAATACCGCTATTAGATCCTCTGTTTCGGTAAACAGCGTCATTTCCGTTGACTCTCTTCCCGTGCTTTTCGATTTCGTCGAGCCGCCGCAGAAATCAAACGCGTACGCCGCGTATCCATTTCTTGCGAAAAACTCGCACTTTTCCGCGAACGCGTCGCCGTAGGCGTTGTATCCGTGGCTTAATATAATTACTCCGTTTTTCTCATTATTGTTCGGTCTGAACAGCCTGCCGTAAATGTTAATATTTTTACCGAGCTTATCCGTGTAGCTCACATCGTGCTGTTCCACTATAGGCTTCGGGGGCGCGGACACCGTACACGAGCCGTACGACTTCATACCTGTTAAACTATCCCATACCATTAATTTATCCCCCTCCTTTAACATTTGTCCGATATTCACGGTATTGGCACCGTTTTTCAGCTTTATTGCTTTTGTTGCCTTTACGGTTTTCAATGCGCCGCCGTCATACGACGCTTTTATTACAACGGCGTCCAAATCACCGTAAGCCGTAATTTCCGCGCTGTCCTTGCCCGGCTGAGCATTTATTGTGACATTTTCCGCCGCGCTCGTCGGATCGTCGGCAAATATTGTTATTTGAAACGATAACAGCAGCATCACCGCCGAAAGCAATAATAATAACCCTTTTTTCATTTTAAAGTCCCCCTGATTTTTAAAGTCTTTATAATATCATTATAGTACACAAGCTTATGCAAAGCTATCATTATATTGTCCGAAATGCTGCATATATTGACATTTTTCTCATTACGGATTATAATGGTACCGAGGTGTGAAAAATGAAAAACATTCTGCTGACCGATGATTTTTTTGAAAACGACCTGCCCGTATACGCTTTTTTCGCCGCGGAGCGCCGCGACAAAAATATGCACTCGCACGATTTCTGGGAGCTGTCATACGTGTACGAGGGACGCGGCACGCATTATACGCAAGACACGGTTCTGCCGATAAGAGAAAAGGAATTTTTATTTATAAGTCCCGATACGGAGCATTGCATTGTTTCTCCGTCAAAGGAAAACGGAGCGTTGGTAAGGGTGTGCAACGTGCTTGTCAGGAAAGCATATATGGACAAAATAATAAAAAAATACAAGGAATTAGACTGCTTCGCCGATTACGATTTCACGAAAATGCTCGGCAACGCGTTTTGTCTTCAGCTGTCCGACGACTCGCGCATTGTGTATAACCAGATGATGGCGATTGCCCATGAATACAATTATTTTTCGGAGGGCGGCGGTGATATTATCGAAAACTGCATGATAAATCTGCTCATATATACGGCGAGACTGTACAAAGCGCGAACAGAAAAAAAGCAGGCAGCGGACAATAAAAATGAGAATTTGGACGAGATAATAAAATACATACGCTCCAATTTCGGCGGCAATCTGTCATTGGATTTCTTAGCCGAGCAGGCGCATATGTCGCGCGAATATTTGTCAAGAAAATTCAAAAGCTATACGGGAACAAACCTTTCGGATTTTATCGCGGAGGTCAGAATAGACCGCGCCAAGCAGCTATTGAGGAGCAGCACTCACTCCGTAACCGACATATGCGCGTATTGCGGATATACCTCGCTCGGCAATTTTCAGCGGTTTTTCAAAAAACTCGTCGGATGCAGTCCAAGTGAGTACAGGAAGAAAATGAAAACAAAATAAACGCAGGCGGCACTTATAAAGCAAGTGCCGCCCGTGTTATTTCATTTCTCTTTTATATTATTTATGCCGCGTTCATTTCCACCGTTATTTCCTTGCTTTCCGTCGCGGGCGTAAGCTCCAGAGAGCCGACTGCGTCCGCATAGCCGTCAGCCGTTACAGTGTAGCTGTAAACTCCGTCACAGAGCTTGTATGTTCCGTCGGCTTCGGGAGCGATAACTGCGCCCGATAAGCCGTCCGTAACGGTAATCGCCGCGTTTTCCACCGCGCTGCCGTCAGCGTCAACGGGCTTGAACGTTATCGTGTACGCCGCAGCCTTTGACTTTGTGACCGAAATATCGTCAACGTAGCATGATCTGCCCGCGTTATCGTAACTCGTAGTGAAGTTCAGCTTTGATATGT
This sequence comes from uncultured Clostridia bacterium, assembly GCA_947626045.1. Taxonomy (GTDB): domain Bacteria; phylum Bacillota; class Clostridia; order UBA1381; family UBA1381; genus Hominilimicola. The sequence goes on from CANQQS010000096.1 coordinate 7,314, forward strand.
CGTACGACGATTCAAACGGTATGCTTTCCTCGTACACATCAGAAGTTTGCTTGCCGTCATATGTCAGCGTGACCTTTATCGTGTTTGAAACCGTATCGATTTCGGTTGTGTATGTCGTAAAACATCCCTTCGGATTTGTTGTGTTTTTGTCGATCTTGGGCATTCCCGCAGGAAGGGTGCTGCCGTCGCCGAATTGCTCGACGCCGCCTACCGTAAGCGACTGCTTTTGACCCGTATAGCGGTTGATATTCGATCTCACAAGTGAATTTCCCGCAGAATCCGTAATCTCGTATGTCATATATTTTTTGTCAAGATTGCCGTATGCTATTTTCGAAACGATTGTCACCTTTTCGCCCTGATTGAGCGCGAGCGGTTCGTCGAAATCGACCGCGAGGTTGCCGCCCGCCTCGGCAGTCGAGGTCATTTTTACCGCCTGATTAGCCGCGTCATACACCGCGTTGCCGCCGAGTACGGGAACATTTGCACCAGTGCCGGTCTGATCGTCGGAGAAATCCCAGTTATACAGTTCCGCCGATGTCGGGTCGGTATCGGGCTGAATATTTACTACCGTGTTAAACGTTTCGGTAATCATTCCGTCCACGCCCGAAACCTTGATTTTAAGTGTATGCCTGCCCTCGCCGTTAAACGGTATCTGTTTATACGTGTCCTCTTCGACCGTATTCTGACGGATATATTTTATTGCGCCTTCCTCGTCCTCAACCGCGCATACCGATTCCTTGCCGATATAGTCGTTCATTCTCGTTGCGGGATATATGTATCCGTTATCATACGAAGCCGCGAGCGACGCGTCCGTGAGGCTGATATTCACTGCCGCGGCGACCGCCTCATAGCTGTTGTTTTCGGAGTTGTCGGAAACAACGCCTTTTAAAATCATTACCTGCATATCCGCCGCGCCGTCGGTCGAGGGCATCGGGCATACTATCGGATTGCCCATATCGCTTTCAGCCAAAGCTTTGGATGTGTAAACCGCGTCGATCATATTGCCGTTTTCATCATATGAAGCTGTGACAAACGTGTATTCCTCGCCCGTAAGCTCTTGCGTATTCCCGACGGTAACTTCAATATTGCTGCCGTTTATGTCCGCTTTCGCTATTATAAATTCGGGATCAAACAGCGCCGTAATATCGCCCGTCTGCTCCTCCGCCGGAGCTGTCGGCTCAGGCATAGCCGCTTCGGTATTGTTGTATTTCGTGTTGTAACTCTCCGGCGCGCCGTAGTATGACGCTTTTTTCACGCCGGTATAAATTACAAACTTATCCACAACCACGCCCGGGTCCTCGTTATACAGCCTTATCGTGTGCATTCCCGGCTCTGTCACTTTAATGCTGCCTGAAATTACGTTCGCGTTCATCAGCACGCCCTTGCCCCACGCGTCGGTGCCGGTTGAATTGTCGGTCGTTTTCGTGTTGCCGTTAAACTGCACCGGAGTTTCATCGTCAACGCCTATTCTGCATCTGAGCGTCGCGCCCGACAACTCGTTTATCGTCGGCATTCTGTACACGTCTATCGGGAACAGACCCGACGATGTGAAGTACACTTCATATTCGAGATACGCGCTGTTTTCCTTATTCGGAGTCGCCACCTTAGCCGCACGGTTCGGATATGCCTTAACGCTCGAGCCGCTTCTGCCGAAGTCGTTTTCAACCTTCCATTCGAAATCGCCGTTCTTCACGCTGTTAGTGAAATGCTCGGCTTCTATCGAAACAGCGCCGTCACCCTCGTAGTAAACAGCCTTGTCGGTCTGTTCCGCAGCGGTGATATTGACCGTCACGGGGATCATATACGTATCGGCGGCTGTGCCGTTTATCATGCGTTCAATCGTTATATTGCCCTGATTTATACCGGAAACCTTCGTCTTGTCGATACCGACATAGATCCTGTCATCATCCGCGACAGTACCGCTTGTTTTATTGAATTTTATCCAATCAACATCCGACACCGCTTGCCACTCAAACGAGCCGGAGCCGCTGTTTATTATGTCGATAAACTTCGCCCTCGGATCAACTCCGCTAAACGTTAGCGCGTCCGTGCCGCCCTCTGGAACGATCGTCATTGTCGTATACGGAACGGTAGAAACCGTCGGATTATTGAGTTTGCCCGAGATAGGACCGCCGAACGAGCCTACCAAGCCCGTCTGACGCGGATTCATCATCTTATCCCATTTGCCGTCAAGCATCGACGTATACACAGCTGTTGCCGCGTCAATATTATCGTCCGCCGCGTCGGAGAGAGCCGCGTACTTGTTCACCGCCGCGCCGTAGCCGTTGTCGGCGTAATACTTCGCCTTGTCCGCGTATACGTATTTCGCAGCCATGCTATGCGCGCCCTTTATCGGATAGAGCAAAAGCTCGTAAAGCGACGGCTGCTTATCCGCGCTTAGCCCGTCGTAGAGCGCCTGCGCGCGTTTTTCGAGTGACGCGTACTTGTCAAGCACGGTCTGTCCCTCGTCGCCGTATTCCGTCAGCGACCATACGCCCTGTACCATATGCTCCGGTCGTCTGGAGTTCGCAAGCTCATAATAGCCGAGCTTTATATCTGCGTACTCAGCCGCTTTTTCATCATTGAAACCGAAGTCGCGCTTCGCGTTTTCAGAAAGTCTGTCCGCGATATCGTCGTTTCTCACCGTATCAATGTCGCGTGCCAAATCGAGGAAATATTCGATTTCCGTCTCCGCGGGCTTTAAGTCGCCGACGTTCGCTACCCAAATTTCCCTCGCGTCCATATCGTACGCCTTTGTCATTTCCTCGCGGATAAGACCGGGCTGTGTCGTGCCGAGCCACAAATAGCTCGTCGGTCTGCCGTGATACGACAGGTGATAGTAAATGCCCGCGCCGCCGCTGCGCTTCGCCTCGTCCTCTGTCGGGAGCTGGCGGATATAGCCGAAGTTGTCGTCCGTCCACATCAGCGTGACGTAATCGGGGATCGTGTTTTTAACTCCCTGATTGTACAAATCGAGTATTTCCTTATACGGAATGAATACCTGCGGAACATCGGAAATATCCTTGCCGTCTGCCGCGACCTCCTCCGTGAGTATATTCGTCTGCGCCTCGATTATCTCGTTCATCGCGGTCGCCTGGTTCATATTCGTATTGAATTTTCCGTCGTGAACGCCGCGCATACCGAGGGTGTACGTGTTCTCATAATCCTTATTCGCCTTTGCGCGCGCTCTCCAGTAGTCGGAAATAAATTCCTTGTTATCGACCGCGTTTCCGCTGCCGTCCTTGTCAGTCCACATCCACGCTACCTGTCTGCCCGCGTCGTCCTTTTCGTTTATGTAGAGAGTTTTATCGGGATGCTCCGCGATCCATTCCTGCTGGAAATTGTACAGCTCGCCGAGATTGTTCCTCAGTATCGGCTCGGCGTGCGACGAACCCATAACTATGCCGTATTCGTCCGCAAGCTCCGCGTTGTGCTCGGTGTTGTTGAACGCCGTCGAATACGTGTGCATCGCGGGCCATAAATAGTTTGCCTTAAGTCTTAACAAAAGCTCGAAAATCTTCTCATACGTCGCGTTGTTCATATTAACGCCCGTATCACCCATAGATTTCGACCACTCCGACATATTAAACTCGTCGTTTAAGAATATACCCCTGTACTTGACCGACGGTTCTCCCTCGGTGTAGCCGCCGTCAGCGAGGTTTACATAAAGCGAGTCCGCGTGACCGATAACAGTGTCAGCCCAGAAATACCA
>CANQQS010000097.1 GCA_947626045.1 uncultured Clostridia bacterium
AATCATATAAACCGGCAATACGGCTTGTCTGCTTATATCATCTATGCTTTTAAAAAATCAGTTTGGCGGGTCGTTTTTGGACGTTACCCTTATAAAGTCCTCATTGGTTGGCATTTTTAAGGATTTTACCCTTGTTTTTACCCTAACGCGTTGTCTACTCCTGACTACTCCTGTCTACTCAAACGGCATATTTAAGCCGTTTTCTTTGAGTTTTTAAGAAGTCTCGTTACCCTTGTATTTGTCTACTCCTGACTACTCCTGACAACTGCTGTCTACCCCAGTCTACTATGGTTTGTAGGATGTTGATACTTGCTTTGGGTATAAGATTAATAGTATACCTTATTTTTACTCGAATAGCAATATTTTTTATATGACGTTTAGATTACAAACCATTTGGAGTCTTTTTGATATTGAATTATACAAACTGATTTAAGAACGCGCAAGAGAAAACCGCCCCGACAATCGGGGCGGTTTTTGGGAAGTGAGAGATTTGTGCTGAAATCCGCACACTTTTTTATTTTGTAACAATGCCTGTCTTGATTTCCGATATTCCGTTTATCTTGCCTGCCATCTTGATAATGTAGTCTCCCGATGCGGCATTCGGAATATTTACCGTTGTAAGGTTTGCAAGGTCAGCGCCGTTTACCTGCTTGATGTAAACAACGTCGCTGTCCTTGACACTCGTCGTTACCGTTTCGGGCTTCACAACCATCACGATAACCGGCTTTGAAGCGTCGAATTCGGGAACCTTCGTAAACGACAGCGTATCGCCGCTTAATGCAGCCGTTATTGTGCCGTCATCCTCCGTTACCGCTTCGTTCTCGCTGTTAGATGTCATTGTGTAGATATAGAGAACGTCGCTGTCCTTATCAAAGCCTGCGGGCATGGGAGCGTCCATGGGTATTGCCGAAATTTCCTCGCGCACTATGCTCTTCGCCGACATCTTCTTTGTCGTAATGCTCTTAAGCGTCGTTTCCGTGCTGTCATATACAGCAACTACAAATGTTACCGTATCGGAGTACGCGAAGTTCTTCGTAACCTTAAGCTGCGTTACCTTCGAGTAGTCTTCATTAAATCCAATCTTGTTTACCGCGAATATGTCGCCGGACTGGATTGTAATCTTGATCTCATCGTGAAGCGAGCCGTCAAGAGTCTGCGCTCTGAGATATACCGTCTGCGGCTCAGCCATCGCATCAACAGTCAGCTTGCCGGACGCGTCAACAGTGATAAGATCCGAATCGAGGGGAGCGGTGTTGTCCTCGTTGTATACGACCCATCTGATAAGACCCGCAAGCGTGTTTCCGAACGGAACGCCCTTACGGAGCGCCGTAGCCGTACCCTGGATAGACTGACCCGCGAACATTGTATCCTTGTCAACACTTGCCTGAAGCTCATCGGGAACAGTCTTCGCACAGTATACGTTATCAACGCAGGTGTTCGGATTGATTCCTATATGGTTCGCCGTACTCTCCGAAAGGTTTCTCATAGGAATGCCCTCAGCTACATACGGCTTGCCTTCTTCGCCCGTTTCGGGGTTGACGCGCTTACCGTCCACATATTTGTAAACTATAAGGTTAGCATACGAATTCGGGCTTACGCCTGTCGCGCACATAATCTGAACATTGTACCACGATTCGGTGTCAACGTCAAAGTACGTGTTTGTGTTGCTGCTGTCTTTTACTATACCGATCTTTCCGCCCTTAACGGTAACCTGCAAGCCCTGCTTACCCTTGTTATTGTTCCAAATAGTCCAGCCCGCGCCTTCGCCGCCGAACTTGAGATCTGCGCTGTAGAGGACATTGTCGCCGTTGTCACTCGGGAAGCCGACAAAGTCTGTTGCGGCGGTTACCTTATAGTAGCCTGAGCCGTCCCACGAACCGTCAACAATTTCACGTCCCGTCATAACCTCTTCGCACGCGTCGCCGGATATGAACGTGTCGTTATTACCTTCCTCACCGTCGAGGATCATTGTTCCGGGCTTAACGGTAAGCTTAATATCAGCGTAAGCGCTGCCCGACTTGTTGGATGCTCTTACTGTAATTGTCTGCGGAATAACGTCCTCGGTTACCTCTACCTTGCCGCCTGCAACCGTTATTAAGGTATTGCTCGTTTCGCGTATTCCCGCTTCGTTAAGAACCGTCCATACTATATCGTCATCCGCCGGGGTGACAGCCGCGTCGTCCATCTTAGCCGATACAGTGATTTCAGCAGGTTCTCCAACGCGTACATAATCCTGTTCACTTGTGATTTCTATGCTGTTAAACGTATCCTGAGACGTGTCGACCGCCGTTATGTTAATCGTAACTTCGCCGTACGGATTGCCCGGTGTCTGAGCGGTTGCTCTTACCTTGATTGTCTGTGACTTTGTCTGCGCGGTGGTAATGAGCATGTTGTTTTCTACCTTTATTGTATCGTCGTTAAGCGGGTTGCCCTCCGCGTCGCAGATTTCCCATACAAATTCGGGTATCGTTACCGCGCTGCCGTTTCTCTTTGCCGTCGCCGACAGCATTACGTTTTCATTTGCCTTTATATCGGTCTTTACAGCCGAAACTTCAACCGCATTTGCGTAAAGCGATGTGACCGAAACATTGTCAACGCTTATACCTGCCGTTACTTCAAGTCTGTCCGAAAGGTAATTGCTGGAGTTGCCGAAGTTTCTCAGGTTCATGCCCTTTGTTGCCTGAATCTCCGTAGGAGTATCGCCTTCAAGACTGTACAGCCAGCAGTCAGCATACGCGTTATCTATCGCCATTGTGCCCTCGATAACGAGTCTGTACCACTTGCCCGCTTCAATCGCGCCGAGATTTTGCCATGAGGTGCTGCCTGTCTGCGTTCTGAAATTAGTACCGTCGAACGAGAGAAGCGGACCTGTCTTATTGTGGCTGTTTGTAAATCTCATTGTTGCCGCCGATCCTTCGTCAAACTTGAAGTCAATCGAAATGCGGCTTTCCTTATTGAGAGTGTCGCCCAAATCAACGCCGAATATATTATTTATGGTGTCCGTCGGAGTCAGGCAACCGTCCGGCTGGTCGTCATAAGTGAGATTGAGCACGTTTGTTTCGCAAAGCGCCGGATCAACCGTCGGTACAGGTTCTTCCGTAGGCTCAGGCTCTTCTGTAGGTTCAGGTTCCGTCGTGGGTTCAGTTGACTCACCTGTCAGGATTACAGTGTCACATAGCGGTGTCATTCCTTCAAGAGAATCCCAAAGCATTGCCTTTGCCGTTCCGCTCGATAAAATATCTTCGGGAACCGTTACCGTCTTTGCAGTGTTTGCTTCAATATCAACACTCTGCGCTTTTGCCTTTACAAGCTTGCCGTTATTATAAGCGGCAAATATGATTTGCGCACCTTTAACAGCTTCCGGCAAATTGATTGTCACCGTTCCGTCGGAGTATGTCATAGCGTCGTCAACCGACATGAGCGAAACAGCGCTGCTGAGCGACGCAGCAGCCGACGCGGTGTACGTTATAGCGCACGTTTTGGCGTCTGCGTCTTTTGCTACGTTCACGCCTGGAATATATCCGCATATTGCGCCGTAGTTTACGAACAGCTCTCCGCCGATTACCTCCGGAATTTCAACAATTTCCGTATATGTCGTTTCATCATTCTTATATATCGCGTTCTGACCGGCATGAACCGTATATCTGTCAGAGCCGGTATTAAATGTGAGAGTTACCGGCGATTCACTCGTAATATTGAAATCGGTTATCGCGCCCGCAGCCTTGAGTTTTTCCAGTACGGGTTTGATCGGACCGTATACGCTCTGTCCGCCCGAGCCGTCTCTTGCGCGCAGTTCGCCCGCAAGACTGAGATCCTCGCCGTTTACGCTTACCGAGTAGTAATCTGTTGTGTCAATCTCCTCAACAACCTCAGTGTTGCCGGTTTCATCTGTAAAGTCAGCCTTCAGAGGAGCCGCCAGCGGCTTGAACGCCTCAACCTTCTGTTCGATAACCGGTGGCTTTTCATCAGCCTTGTACGAGCGCTGCATCGTTGTTGAAAGACCTTCCGCTTCGTCAACGTTGTTGTCAAACGCTGATGAATCAACGCTTGCCTCAAAGCTTCCGAGCGCCGCATCGGTAACCTTCAATGTTATCGTACCCGCATTTCTCGTTGAGCGCACGAATATTCTGTTTGTTCCGCATTCTGCGAAGGTGTAGTCCTTATGAGTTGTAATTTTATCGCCCACGCCGCTTGTGTAGCCGCCGAGAAGAACGCCGTTTCCGCTCAGTTCAAGATCGAGTCTGTCATAATTGAGCGGGCATACGTTTCCATCCTCGTCAACTACTTCAACATCGAAGTACATAACGTCCGAACCGTCAGCAATCAGTCCGTCGGGACCCGTTACAGGCGTAAGACGAATTTCAGCCGGCTCGCCTGTTCTCTCTATAACGTCCTCTGCGACCATAATATCGCTTTCGTTATACGCCTTTACGCTTACCTCGTCGCCCTTTGTAACATCTATTTCCGTAAACTTGTATACGAAATTGCTTTCGGGCTTTACGTTTGTCTTTACAAGCTCTCCGTCTATGTAAAGCTCTACCTTAACAATATCGGGCGAGCCGATTACATATACATCCTTCTTGGTAGGATCTCTCTGGAGGTATGTGCCGTTCGGTTCCCAGTGAACAGGGTTTCCCTGCTTTAATGTCCTGTCCTCGTACCAGTAATTGCCGTTTTCTCTGTCGCCCTTGATGTATTCGGGGTAATTCCAGTGACCCACGATATGAACCGCAGGAGTATCGGACTGAACGGCCTGAAGCGCATAGAACGCTTCCTTTTTGATTCTTACAGCGTCAACCTTACCCGATGTACGGCAGTTTTCCGAGTGCATATTTCTGTTGTGCATGTTTGAATCAGACCATACCATTATAGCTGCGCCGGTATATAATTCGCTTCCGCCGCCGCCGACTCTGCCTGCCCAGAACTCGTTATACGCCGATGCGTTTATTCTTGCGAAGTCCTCGGAGGTTTCGTCCCACATATCGTAGCCGTCGCTCTTGTTCGCGCCGTTGAGCCACCAGTTCTTATAATCGTAATCGGGCGGCGAGAAGTCATCCCAAACACGTCTGGGAGCTTCGTCACGCGCGTACTCCGTTTCTATGATAGGCATATACTTGTCGCCAGCCGCCTGCATTGATGCCTTTGCTGCCGAAGCGTTACGGTTAAGCATTGTGCCGACATATTCAGCCGCCTCGATCTGCTCTTTGCTGCTGATTGTACGGCTGCCGGCAAAACGTCCGCCGTCAGGGTCAAGCTTAGCCTTTAAATCGGTCATTTCCTGCATATGCGCGGCTGTAATATCAGCGTTACCCGCTTCCCAGAATATAACCGAGGGACTGTTTCTGAAATAAATCATAGCGTCGCGCATAGCCTCGACACGCTGATCCCATGATCTGCCGGTCACGTCGCCTTCCTTGTCACCCGCGGGGCATACGACTATAATACCGTATTTATCCGAGCCGCGCACAGCTACGGGTTTCGGCGCAACATGCATCCAGCGGATATAGTTACCGTTTGACTCCTTGATAAGCTGCATATCAATATCGGTGAGCCAGTCGTTGGCAGTACCGACAACAGCCCACTCGTTTGTCGCTCTCTGAGCGTAGCCCTTTAAGTAAGTGCTCTTATCGTTTATGAGCAGACCGCCGTTGTTTATATCATAGTCAACCTTTCTGAAGCCGGTAACCGTCTTCTGAACGTCGATTACCTCATCGCCGTCTTTGAGCATTGTATAAACGGTGTAAAGATACGGATCCTCATCACTCCAGAAACGCATATTTTCCGCCTTGAACGACGCGGTTATATATGACACGTCAACCGTGCTTACATCGGTCTCCGCAGGTGTTTCCGCGTAAGCGTCCCCGGGAACCATGTTCATGAAATGCGCTGTCGGGTCAGAAGCCTTGGCAGCCTTTCCGGTCTGAGTGCCGGTATAAGCGAGCTTGCCGTCCATGCCCACAACATCGACCTGAAGCGTTAAGTCCGCGTCGGCGTCCGTTTCGTTGCGGATCTCGGATTTGACGTTTATTGTCGCGGATTTCGCGTCAATATCGTAGTTTGAACCGTAGATATAGTTACCTGTCGTCTTTAAGTTGTTGTAAAGCGGAAGAGTCTGGTAAACCTTGCCCTTTGCGTACAGATTTACGTTACCCGTAATACCGCCCTGAACCTCGTTAAAGTCCGATGTATTCCACTGGAAACCAATTCCGTCGGCAGCTCCCGGATTGCTGCCGGGTCTTGTTTCGATCGTTGAATTTGGATTTCCTCCCGATGAGCTGTTATCCGTCGCAACCGCGATAATGTTTTCCTCGCCGGGATTTACATAATCGGTAATATCAAAGCCTATCGGCGCGATACCTGCCTCGTAATAGCCGACCATGTCGCCGTTTACCCACAGGTATACCGTCTGTCTTACCGCCTCAAATTCGAGGAACATTTTCTTTCCTTCATCAGATTCCGGAATTGTCACGTGCTTTCTGTAGAACATGAAGCCACGGTAATAGCTCTGTTCGCCTCTGTCGACGCCCGGTTCATCAAACGTGTCCTCCGCGTTGATCGGGTGCGGAACGGATACGTTTTCCCAGTCGCTGTCGTCGTAGTCAACCTCGTAGAACTGCTTTCCGTCCTTCGCCACACTCGTCTGAGCCGACGCGAGAGGATAAACCGTTCCCGAAGCCTTCTTGAACTTCCAGTCAACGTTCATGTTGTACGTAACAGCCGGACTTTCCGGAGCTGCGTACTGCTCGCCGCCGTCTCCGCCGTCCGTAGGTTCGGCGAATACGGGAAGCGACGTGAACATCGTCGCAACCATGGCAAGAGCTATGATTGCGGAAATGATTTTCTTCATTCTTCTCTCTCCTCCTTAATTTTACTATCCGCCTTGTGTGTCCGCGGCGGATTATGCACCTTGCATAATTATTCTTTTGAATAATTACATAATTCTGTTATAATTATATCACGGAGCAAAAATCTTTTACATGATTATTCTTGCTAAATATGTTGCAAATCTTGCTGTTATATGTTATAATTGACTAAAGGAGGCGGTTGATATGGCAAAGCTTTCGTTCAGGCGCAGGCATTTCATGTACAGCTACAACAAGTTCCCGCCGCAGAATCTGACATTCCAGATACACCATTACTATGAGGTGCTGTATTTCGTAAGCGGCAGCGCGCGTTACATTATTGACGGCGTTGAATACGAGGCTGACGCGGGCGACGTGTTTATCACAAAACCCAATGAGCTTCACTCAATTGTGTTCACCGGCGACGAAATGTACGAGCGTCATTTTGTGCAGTTCGATTACGAGTTTACGAATTTGCTTTCCGCGTCGCTTACGGAAAGAATAGCAGGCGCCGCAGGCAAGCATAAGATAGCCGCCGATGATGTTAAAAAATACGGAATAGACAAACTGTTCATCAATATTCACGATTGTGTCGCCAAGCGTCCGGCAGAATATGAAATGCTCGTGCAGACGTATATCATGCAGATGATTGCCGCGATATGCGAATGTTTGAGCGTAACGCTGCAGACGCCTGCCGAAAACTCGTCAAAAACGCTGAAAATAAAGGGATACATAAATAAAAACTTCACTCGTCCTCTAACCCTTGACGAAATTGCGGACGCGGTGTTTTTCAACAAGTATTATATGTGCCATATATTTAAGTCGGAAACGGGTATGACGATTAAAGAATACATAGAGCTTCTGCGGTTCATGTACGCTCGCAAGCTGTATCAGGACGGCAAGAAGATGTCGGATATTGCCGCGATGTGCGGCTACAGCGACTACTCGCTGTTCTATAAGAATTTCACAAAGTACAGCGGCGGTAAATCGCCGAAAAAATTCTTTAAGGATAACGGAAATTACACGACCCCCCCCCAATAAAAATATGCTCAAAGAGCCGCTATAAAGCGGCTCTTCATTTTTTTACTATTCATCGAGCTTCAGCACCGACATAAACGCCTCCTGCGGCACTTCCACAGTACCGATCTGTCGCATGCGCTTCTTGCCTTCCTTCTGCTTTTCGAGCAGCTTCTTTTTACGCGTTATGTCGCCGCCGTAGCATTTTGCAAGCACGTCCTTACGCATGGCGCGCACCGTTTCGCGCGCGATAATCTTTGAGCCTATCGCGGCTTGTATAGGCACTTCAAAAAGCTGACGCGGTATAGCTTCCTTAAGCTTTTCGGTCATTCTTCTGCCGCGGCTGTACGCTCTGTCCTTATGCACTATAAACGACAGCGCGTCCACCATTTCGCCGTTTAAGAGTATGTCGAGCTTTACAAGGCTCGACTCGCGGTAGCCGCACAGCTCGTAGTCGAACGATGCGTAGCCTTTTGTGCGCGATTTCAGCGCGTCGAAGAAGTCGTATATTATCTCGTTCAACGGAAGCTCGTAAAATATTTCCGCGCGGCTCTCGTCCATGTACGTCATGTCCTTATATATGCCGCGCCGCTCCTGGCAAAGCTCCATGACGTTGCCGACGTAATCCTTCGGCACCATTATAGCGGCTTTTACCATAGGTTCTTCCATGTACTCAATTTCACCGGCGGGCGGAAGATTTGACGGATTATCCACCCATACCATTTCGCCGTCGGTTTTGTAGACCTTGTATATAACGCTCGGCGCGGTCGTCACAAGGTCGAGGTTGTATTCGCGCTCAAGGCGTTCCTGTATTATCTCCATATGCAGAAGTCCCAAAAAGCCGCATCTGAACCCAAACCCGAGTGCTACCGACGTTTCCGGCTCGAACATGAGAGCCGCGTCGTTAAGCTGCAGCTTTGACAGTGCATCCTTCAAATCCTCGTACTGTGCGCCGTCGGCGGGATAAATACCGCAGTAAACCATCGGATTTACCTTTTTGTAGCCCGGCAGCGGCTCGGACGCGGGATTGTTCACGGTCGTCACAGTATCGCCTACACGCGTGTCCTGTATGTTTTTAATGCTCGCCGCGATGTAGCCTACGTCTCCGGCACACAGCTCCTTTGAAGGAATAAGACCGTTCGGGTGCATTATTCCGACCTCCACAACGTCAAATTCGGCGTTCGTAGCCATCATGCGTATTCTGTCGCCGGCGCGGAGCGAGCCTTCCTTGACGCGCACGTACACGATTACGCCTCGGTAACTGTCGTAGTAGCTGTCGAAAATAAGCGCTTTGAGCGGCGCAGACGCGTCGCCTTGCGGCGCGGGTATCTTTTCGACTATTTCTTCAAGCACCTCGGCTACGTTCTGACCGGTTTTAGCCGACACTCTCGGCGCGTCCTCGGCGGGTATGCCGATTACGTCCTCTATTTCGCGTATAACCATGTCGGGGTTCGCCGAAGGCAGGTCTATTTTGTTTATCACGGGTACGACTTCAAGGTCGTGGTCAATCGCAAGATATGTGTTCGCGAGCGTCTGCGCCTCTATTCCCTGCGACGCGTCCACGATAAGAATTGCTCCCTCGCACGCGGCAAGCGAGCGCGATACCTCGTAGTTAAAGTCCACATGCCCCGGGGTGTCGATGAGGTTGAGCGTGTATATGCCGTCCGCGCGCTCGTATTTTAGCGTTACGGCGTGCGCCTTTATCGTTATTCCGCGCTCGCGTTCGAGATCCATGTTGTCCAGAAGCTGCTCCTCCATGTCACGCTCGCTGACCTCGCCCGTAAGCTCCAGAAGCCTGTCGGCAAGCGTGGACTTTCCGTGGTCGATATGCGCTATTATGCAAAAATTTCTTATCTTTTCCTGTCTACTATCCGGCATTTGTACCTTCTCCAGTCTACTTTATTAGTCCTCAAAAAGCGCTTTCGCGAAGTCCGCGCTGTCAAATTCGCGCAGGTCGTCTATTCCCTCGCCCACGCCGATAAACTTGACGGGCAGCGACTGCTCCTTCGATATTGTTATAACAATGCCGCCTTTCGCCGTGCCGTCGAGCTTTGTCAGGATTATGCCCGTTATGTTCGCCGCCTCGGAGAACAGCTTCGCCTGACTTACGGCGTTCTGCCCCGTTGACGCGTCAAGCACGAGCAGCGTTTCCTTCGCGCAGCCGCCAAGCTCACGCTCGATAACGCGGTTTATCTTTTCAAGCTCCGCCATGAGATTTTTCTTATTGTGAAGCCTTCCGGCTGTGTCGCATATAAGTAGGTCAACGCCGCGCGCCTTTGCCGCGCCGCATGCGTCAAACACAACAGCCGCGGGGTCGGTGCCTTCGGTGTTTTTTATTATATCCACGCCCGCGCGTTTCGCCCATATGTTAAGCTGGTCGATAGCGGCGGCTCGGAACGTGTCGGCGGCGGCGAGCATCACCTTTTTACCCATACCGGCATAGTACGCGGCTATCTTACCTATGCTCGTCGTTTTGCCCACGCCGTTTACACCGATTATAAGCATTACCGACGGTTTTGTCGACACGTTGACGCTTGTGTCGCGCTCGGACAGTATCTCGCTTATAATATCCTTAAGCTCCTCTTTTACGACGTTGCCGTCCGTTATGCGCTTGTACGTTACGCGGTCGCGAAGCTCGTCTATTATATACTCGGTCGTTTCAACGCCGATGTCAGCCATAATAAGCGCCTCTTCAATGCTGTCGAACAAGTCCTCGTCAACCTTGACGAAGTTGCTGAACACGTTGTTGAACTGCTCCGAAAGGCTCTCGCGCGTTTTTGTAAGACCCTGTTTCAGCTTGTCAAAAAATCCCATGATTTACCGTTCCTTTCATGTATGTTGTCAGCTTGCCATTTCCTCGCTCACGTC
>CANQQS010000098.1 GCA_947626045.1 uncultured Clostridia bacterium
CGGACGGTCAAAAGTCCACTTCCCTCGCGGTAAATGATGTTCTTTCTTGCACAGCACGAATAATTCGCCGCTTCTGTGAGCAATACATTCTGATTGGTCGCCACCGTCTGTAGCGCCGTTGCCGTAAAATCAGCCATAATTATTTCTCCCTTCTGAAATACAAAAGGACAGACTGCCCGCCTGCCCTTTCGCTGTAATACTGCTATTAAGCAGACATGATTTAGTCAAGACTTAGTCAAGGTTTAGTCAACGATTTAGTCAAGCAAATCAAGTTACTCAATATTCAGTTGATGTTCCCGACATTGATGTCGGTATCATTTTCATGAGGTCACGAAATAGGTCTGTGTTTATCCGCAAAATGCTCATTTCTCATGTAAAAACGCACGTTTTCAACAAAAAATGTCCATATTTCATCAAAAAATGCTCATTTTGCACGGAAAGTGCTCACGCTACCCCGTATCCATTCCCGCAGTTGCACCCACAGCCGCCATTATATCCGTAACCGTTTGCAAGCACCGCCGGAGACCAGTTGCCCAAACCGCACGGAGATGCCGCCGGATATGCCGGAACAGGCTGTGGCTTGAGCTGGCTGATAAGATAGTTGTTCTGTGCCTGCTGGGATGCCGCCAGACGTAAGCCCTGATTCTCTGCGGTAAGCGTGCTGATCTTATCCTGACACAGATAGTCAAGGATAGCGCGGGTTCCCGCCTCCTGCGACTGGATAATGTCGCGGGTGTTGTTGTTCATGGCGTTGGTAATTGCACAGGTATTCTGCGCCATGTTGTAATTCACGCCCTGAATGGCTTCTCTTTCCTCACAGCAACAATCAGCGATCTGCCTCTGCAAAGCGTTCTGCCCCTGAAGCAGTGCAACGTTCGTGCTGTTGAATCCGCTCTGTACAGTTCCCTGAAGACCGTTAATCATCTGTGCGGTATCGTACTGTTGCTGACAAATCGTGCTGTTTAAGTTCGCAAAGCCGAGGTTTGTCGCATCCACGCCATTCTGCGCCGCGCTCTTCAACTCAGCGAAATTCATATCCATGCATAAATCTCCGCGAGTCAGTGCGCCCTGTCCTGCCGGACTGTTGATTCCACCGCCGCCATTACCGCCGAAGCCACCGAATCCGTTACCCCAGCCGCAAAACACAAACAGAAATAAGATGATAATAAGCCAAGAGCCGTCACCGCCCCAGCCGCCGTTGTTGTTTCCATTCCCGGTAGCCGCCGCAATGTCAGAAAGGCTATATCCTGATTCCATCATTTTTGTTGTTCTCCTTATAAATTTATTTACAAACCGTGCGCGCTACGGTAAGTATCAAAGATTGTACTGCTTTCTAAATTTCGCAAATTCATCGTCAAAAGAAACACCTTTTTCTTTGCACACGTTTCTTGCGAATTGCTCAAGCTGTCTTGTATTGCCGGACTGCACCATGCCTAAGACATTGGAAATCATGGGATTGTTCCCACTCATGCCTTGAAGCATATTTAGCATAAACTGTTGCGGATTCCCGGCGTTTCTCAACATTCCAATCATCTGTAATGGGTTCATTCCTCTTTCCCCCTTGTCGTTTTCGGCTTCAACTGCCGTTCTATCTTGTCAAAGCGTTCGTTTATTTCGTCAAATCCGCCCAAAATATCTTCTCTAAAGGCTTTCAGCCTCCCGTCCAGAATATCCGTCACGCTTGGCTTGCTTTCCTCTGCCTGTGGCGTTTCTGCGGTGTAAGTGGTAATGCGGCTTGTCCCGTCGCTCTGCAACTGTTTCGTGTATATCGTCTTTCCGTCCGTAGCCGGGAAGAACATAATCGACCCGTCCATCATTACGTCCGTAGCCTTTACGCTCTCTATGCTGTCAACATACTTTCCGTTCAAGCCTTGCTGTGCGCCGTACTGCTGTTGCATTGGCTGTTGTACCTGCGGCATCTGCGGCTGTTGTACGGGCGGCATCATATTCGGTTGATATTGATAGGGATTTGGATTGAAATACTGCTGATACTGCGGATAAGCTGGATAATTCATAGACACGCCTCCTATGTTTTTCATAGGTTAAGCGTACAACGAAAAAAGCGGCTCGGACAGTTCGTCTAAGTCGCTTGAAAGTTCTGATTAAGTTGTGAAAAAGGTGCGGAAAAGTTCACGATAATTTCTCTATGCCTAAATCAAAAATAGAGATTTGAGATGCTTCCTTTTCTATTCGCTCTTTTGCGATTGAGAAATAATGTTCGTCAAGTTCCATACCGATAAAGTCACGCCCTGTATGTACGCAAGCAACGCCTGTACTGCCGCTACCCATGCAGTTGTCAAGTACCGTTTCGCCCTCGTTGGTGTATGTCTTTATGAGATATTCAAGCAAAGCAACAGGTTTTTGTGTGGGGTGTCCATTCTTGAACCTCGGCAAAGGAACTTCAAGTAATGTGGTCGGATAATAATCCTCCGAAACGTGCGGCATGTATGTGAATTTTCCGTAATTGCTTGTTCTACCGCCTGTTGATTTTAACTGCGGTTTCCCTTTACGCATTTGCGGATTGTAAACACATTGCTTTTTGTAAAATACCGCTATATCCTCGCAATTTCTCAAAGGCTGTTTTTTGGCATTTAAGAAACCACTGCATTGTTTTTTGAGCCATATCCATTTATACTTGAAATCCCTTTTATTGCTTTGTATCAATTCAGAGGTAAACGGTTCTTGACAGTTCAAAACGATTGCCGCATTTTCCTTGCAAATCCTGTGATATTGCTCCCACAAAGGCTCAAACGGAATAACAGTATCCCACTTGTTTTGAGTAGTGCCATAGGGCAAATCACAAAGAATCATGTCAATAGACCCGTCTGGTATTCTATTCATCAATTCAAGGCAATCACCGTTTAATAACTCCATGCTTCTCCTATCCGTAATTCTCCGCAATCCATTTATCCATATTCACCACGCTTGTGACCGCAATCATCTTTTTGTTTACCTTGCGGCTTAGGCGCTTGACGGAAGATATGTCCATATTCAACAGGTCACAACACTGTTCAAGCGTAAATCCTGCCGCTCTGTAATCAAACAATTCCCGCTCCTGCGGCGTGAAATTGCAAAACACTCTGTAATACTGCAACTGTGGCAATAGGTTGTCCGATATTATCAACGCAATACCTCGCAAAAGCCTTGTTAGCTTTCCGCAATCAGGCTGAGTAGCTCCCGCTTGTCCTGCTCCATTTTTTCCGTGTGGTTGCCGTAGATTTGGTGATCCATTATGTCAATCAAAATCCGGCTCATGCTCGCTTGCATTTTCTTGATTTCCTCAATGTTGCGGTAGTCTTTTTCTACGTTCTGTTCCAGTTTTTCAACCCGGTCTTTCATCTTGACCGCCGGTCGCACCCACTTCCAAATGACCGCCGCCGCACCGCCTATGATGGATATACCGCCGCAGATTGATAGTAATGTGTTTATGTAGTCCATAGGTTAATCCTCCGTAAGTAATTCGGGATTATCAAAGATGTTTCCGATAACTTCACAGTCAGCCACACCTTTATATACAGAATCCAACAAATTTGCATTGACAGCGTTTGTCCAGTAGAAACACCCTTCGGAATATTCGATCACTCCACGGTTAATAATCAAACTATCGTGATACTCATACTGCCCCGGCGCTTCATCTTCATAGTCGACAATATCGCCCTCGAATATCTTCTTCCCGTTTTTATCTACTAACCCAGTGTACTGCCCGATGGTATTCGGAATTACTTCATAAGCTTTTGGAGATCCCGCCTTGTTTGAGATATACCATGCATTACCTATGTGAGATAACAAGCCATATGCAAAACTTTCTTTAATCGTCTTTCCACGAAACAATATCTCTCTCACGCCTTATACCTCCCTTTCCCAATAATACTGCGGCACTTCCCCGCCTGAGTCCCAGCTATCAAAATAAAAGCCGTCCACCACGCACACTACATGCCCCGGTATTGCAAGCACATACACGCCATGCGGATTGTCCCGGCAGAAATCGTCAACGGTATAGATGTCCTGCCCGTGGTCGTCAACGATATTCCGCTTGAACCCATTCCGGCGCAAGTATGCACCCCACACGAAATTTGCTGACGGCATATCGCACAACTCAAAACCAATAGCAGAAAGCTCCGCATATACCGTCTCCCAGTCTTTATCAAGAGCCTTTGACAGCGCACGAATGGTACAATCTCCGACACGTTTTTTCAAAGGATTAATATTGTATTCAACCCACCTTTGCATAACCATACCTCCATAAGTATCCTCCGCCCGTTCCATTTTTGCACCATTCTTCCAATGTGCTTTTATCGTAACCAAGCAATTCACAAGCGGCATCAATGGAGCAATATACCGCTATCGCTTTCCCGTCTGTCCTTTGCTGATGTATAAATTTCATTCTTGTTTTACGTGCTCTTTCCTTTGCCGTTCCGTAATTATTGTTGTAGCTATATGTGCACCATTCAAGATTGGATACCTCATTGTTTATCTTGTTTTCGTCCTTGTGGTTTATACACGGAAGATTTTCTGTATTTGGAATAAAGGCATCAGCTACAAGCCTATGTAATTGATGTTTCCTTCTTGTTCTATCCTTCTTGTATAATGTCACGACATGATACCCGGAATTTATCATGGAAGGTTTAAGGATATACTCTTTCTGCTTTCCGAATTTCGCACTCTCACGAAAGCTTTTAACTCTGCCCAAATTGCTGATTTGATATAATCCTTCATATCCCTTTATATCTTTCCATACTTCATCCATAATGTCACCTGTCCTTTCGGCGTGTCCTATGCGGTTATTGGGCGGAAATCACTAGGACTTGTGACTTTCGGGAGCTACCCTATCCGCCTACTTATATTTTACCGCACAACGGTAAGAATGTTGTATACACCTTTATGCGTAATATTGTCATTTGAGCGCATTAAATTCTTCCAAAAAATCATCTCTTAAATAAAAATCTCCATTGAGCAACACTGAAAACACTCTGGAATTGTTTTTAACAAATTTAAAGATATCTCTTGTGATTTCATCGTCATTGTAATACTGAATTCTATATCCTCTTTGGTATCTTCTATCATAGATTTTTATAACAACCATTCAAAATCATTCTCCTTTCGCCGCCTTATATCTCTGTGCCGCTCCCCGTGCCGCCGTTGTATTTCAAATACCATTTGTGCCTATCTCCATACGCAGAAAGAATATATGCCAATGTTCCTAATACATAACACACCGGAAAAAGTCTTTCAAAAAAGCACGCCACAAATAAAAACGCAGTCAATGTTCTAAAATAACCAATAAAGTGTTTATCCAAAAACAAGTATATTTTTATGATGATATTAACTTTTTGCATTCTCATACCTCCTTGCGGCACCTCTTGCCGCCGCCGCTTGTTCTCTCCCCCATTTGGCAATGCTTATTCTGTCCGCCAGTCTTTTTAGATTGTTTTCCTCGCAGAAATTGTTATATGCCTTGTTCTGTTTCGCCAACAGTGCCGCTTTTTTCTGATAGTCCATATCAAGGGCAAATTTCAGCTTTTCATCTTTCACATTATCAACGGCGGCTTTCAGTGTCATGACTTCACGCTTTGTCTTGCGAATACGGCGCTCAAGGGCGCGCTGGCGTTGCTGTGTTTCGTATGCCTTGCGGTTTTCTTCGGTGTCATAATGTTCAAAGGGATTGTTAATCCCGTCACCAGCCCCGTGAGAATGGCGGCAATTTATTCCATGTATGCCCTCGATCAAACCCATACCGCAAACAGAAAACGGCGGGAAACGCTTGTCTTTGCCCGTCCGTGAATAGAATCTCCCCTGCCACCAGCTATGATCTGTATAATCTTCTTTTCCCGTGACACGCGCTCCGAGGTGGCTTGATGTGAGAATAATATCCCAGTCCATTTCTTCCAGCCGTGCGTCCGTGATCTGCCCGCAGGCTTGCGATATTCCCGTTCTAATGGCTCTCAATGCCGCAGTTTCCAGAGTATCGGTATGCCCCGTCGGATATGTCACGGTTACGCCCTCGCTGGCAACCTCGTTTATCAGTTCTCGCACAGCTTGTGTGTATCCGATTGCCCCGCTTGCAGTCAGATTGTACGCCTTGTCCAGAGCATTGATAAACGTCCGCTGTGCCGCTTCTGCTGTTGTGCGGGTGTAATTACGCCATTCCCCTACAGTTGCGGTATAATTGCGCTCCATAAGCCGCATAAGGTACGGTGACTGCATGAGTGGCGCGGGGGATAGTCCAGCCGCCTCATAAATGGCGTTGTCATATTGGATATTCTTCACACCGGCGTCAATCATGGCTTCGCGGATTTCCTGCTCTTGTAGCTTCGTCCGTTTTGCAATCTCCCGCTGTATGTCCTCTAAAAGATAGCCCGCGTCGGTAAGGACTTCCAGTTGCCACTTATCAACAGCCGAAAGCAAATAATCCTCTCCCCGCCCAAGCCGGAGCATGATCCGCTCGATAATGCGGTTGAGTATGTCTTGATGGAGAAGGGAAGCCACTTCCTCGCTCCCCTCCGCAACGTGTAATAAGAAATCTGGACTAAGGATATTAACCACCCCTTCTCCGTTTGTTTTGTGCTTGTTCTTTCATTGTAGCCCACCTACAATTTGACGGTTCGTAATTCCCATCATTATCTATTCGGTCAATGGTCAGTTCATCAGAATACCCGTGATTTACTGCCCATTCGCAGAAGTTTTCAAGCCCTTCATCTCCATGCCATTCTTGACAAATAGAAATCCCTCTACCGCCGTAGTTTTTGTAGTACATATGCGTTTTTCTATAACATCTTGCGTGCATTGAAGACCATATTCTATAAAGTCTTGTTCTGCTTCTCCCATGAGTGGCATTTTCCTTGTTTCTATTTGTCACCAACTCGCTATTAAAGCAACCGCAGCTTTTCACTTTTCCTTGCTTCAAGTTCTCGATCAATACAATAATTTCATTCCCGCAGTCGCACTCACATAGCACTTGCATAAATTTATGACCGTCTGCAATATAATCTTCTGCCCTGTCTACCACGGTCAGCCTGCCGTATTTCTTTCCGATATACTTTTCCGCCGCATAATGCCAACGGCAGGTATCGCACATTGGAATTTTTGTATTTCGCAGAATTGAAGAAGAAACAACAAATTCTTTTCCGCAATCACAAACCACATTCCAATCAGTGACCGACTTCCCGCATGGTTCAATAGTGCTTCCCGCTTTTGAAAGAACCGTCAGCTTTCCGATTTTTCTTCCAGAGTAGTCAATTCTTCTTGGTTTTCCCATTTTATCACTCCCGTTTGTTTTATTATAGTTTCATTATACACTTTAATAAAACAATAGTCAACACTTTAAAGAATATTTCTACACTCTATTGCATATTTCAAAACTTTAGTGTAAAATGGTAGCGATAGGAGGTATCATGTATGGGAAATGATATTCGCAATGAAATAAAGTCTTACATTGCTAAAAGCGGCATGACATTGACGGAGATAGTCGCAGAGTATAACAAAACTCACGAGCCGACTACAACGCAAAACATTTCCAACAAATTATCCCGTGGCACTATCAAATATAGTGAGTGCAAGGCTCTGGCTGAAATCATGGGATATGATATTACATGGATTGAGAGGGACGAATGACCGCCCCTCTTTTTTATTCCTCCTCCCCAAACAATGTTGGTTCTTTCGGCGTGGCTTCGGCAACCATCTTTTTAGCGTCCTCGGCGCTCATGCCCTCGAACTTCACATAGTAAAGCCATGCCGGAACATCACCCTGTATTCTGTACTTCCACCAATTAGCCTTGTCCTCTGGGTATGAATACAATATGTCCCCCCAATTATAGACAATGCTATCTTCCAACGTTTTCCAATCTTCCGCCGGAAGTGTGGTGTATAAATCCGCCATTACATTGATACCGTAAAGCAGATTGTTCACCGCTTGCCTTAACTGGTCACGGATATTCTTAATCGTTCTCACGGTTTCTTGGTCATCCGCAGTGACCTGTGTCGCTGTCATCATTCCGGTCTTTTCGTCCAAAACAAACATTCCCTGCGAGAACCCGCACTTGGTGGAAATCAGCGCCAAAATGGAATTGATGTCTGCAATCCTCTGTTCCGTCAGAAGCGTTGCAACGTGTTCATCCACCTTATCATCGTCCATGCCGCCGCCCATCTGCAAGCCTTTTACAAAGCGGGGGAGTTTCTGCTTATGCTGATCTGCATACATGATTGCGGATTCTGGCACAAAGGTCATGTGCTTGCTGTCCTCAACCTCTGCTTTCTTCCGGCTCCACGCAATGTCAAGCGCTTTCAGTTCGTTCAGAGCGTTGTGCCAGATTGGAACACCAAGCGGAGACGTGCGGTCTATGCGGTTTGGCGCCGGGTTCTTAAAATACGCAAACAACGGGTGCTCAATATTCGCAAGCGCCACGTCCGGCTGAATGTCTGCCCATTCACGCACTTCTGTTAAAGAACAAGGATCCCCGATACTGGTATTTGCGCCTGTGCCCTTTTTCTTGTAGGCGTAGTTGGTAATGCGGTATGTCCTGTTTTCGTCCTCACCCTCGAATCTGTGCCATTCCAGACGGGTGTATGTAGTGTCTTTCCGGCTGATCTGCGTTTGGAACACGCACCCGAGAATATTCCCGTTGCTGTCCGTTTCTGTCGGAGCAAACGAACCCGGCTCAACGTAATCAACATTTTTCCCGTTCGGCTTGAACATCAGTCCGCAGTTTCCCAACGCTTCGGAAGTCTTATCATTGATAACCTGCAATATATAGTCTGCCTGTTCCTGCAAATACTGCCCCCGTGGCGTGTCCGGCATTTCAATGCCAATATCCAGAGTTACCAACCCGGCTGTCACATCGTCAATAAATCCGGCAAAATTGATTGACTCTATATCATCTTCCGGGTCTATCCATTCCGGTTTTCCGGCTGTGATGTTCTCAAACTTATCAATCCATGCCGTCATTGTGTCGGACAGTAGCAAGTCCGTGTCAAACCGTTCCTCAATTTCTCTTTTAAACAACTTATTCCACACCGCCTTTATAAAGTTTATCAGTCCCATTTACATCACTCCGCTGATTCTTTGTTTTCCGGTTTTTCCCATTCTATAATCTTACCGCACCACGGGCAGAAGTTTGCCATACCTACCCATCTGCCCTCTATAGGTTTTCCGCAATCGCACCACCCGTGAAGTTCGATTCCGTATTTTTCAATTTCTTCCGGCGTTGCTTGTTTAACGTGCGCAATTCCTTTTGACTTGCCAAATTTTTCTTTGGCATATTCGTGTCCGTCTGAATATCCGTTGCTATAAGCACTGTCAAAAATATCTTTTACTCTATCAAGATAGGATTCCATGTTTTTCATGTTCTGCCTCCCTATATAACCCACTTATTCAACTGCCGCGCCGCCGTCAATACCTCCAACGTAATCTCTGCCGCAAGAACGTATAGCAGAAATAACGTATTTCGTCCATTGCGTGATCGTATTCTTTCAAAACCGCATCTTCCGTGCTTTCCACGTCCCATGAATACAAACCAAATTCATTCAATGCGTTTTCACAATCCTCATGGATTTTCAGAATCCCTTTGTTGAGAAATGTCGTTGTAACCCTTATTCCGTCCAATACATCATTGTTCGCAGGAAGGGCGATGTATTGAGCGTACTTTTTAATTACCTCGATAAATGAAGCCGCTGACGGGTCTACAATGATAAATTCTATCTTTCTATCCCCTATCAGCTTGCAAACCTCTTTGTAATGCGCTTCATCGTCGCGCCTGATATTCGTTGCCCGGCTGTCGTAATAATACTCTGCTTCTCGCTGTGCTTTCCTTCCGTCAAACGAATATAACCCGGCAGAAAAGGGATTTACTGTGCCATAGTCGATTGATACGATATACTGGATATTGCTCCCCTTTAAATGTTCCTTTACAACGTGCTTGCTCTCGTCAAACATGGAATAAACAAGTCCCTCTGCTATCACAAATTCCCCGAGGATAAATCTGTTGTAAAAAACGCCTGTGTATTCGCTCTTTATGTTTTCAACATAGTCCCTGTCAAGAAAAGTATTATCGTCAATCGTGTATTTCTCAACATAAATATCTATCTCCCCTTCCCGGTCAAGATATTTTGTTTTCAGCCAATGGTGCGGACTATCCGGGTTTGTAGACCCAAACAGTTTAGCGTTCGGCATACTCAACCGGGAAAGAAGCATTGTGAAGAAATCTTCCTCAACAAGCGTGATCTCGTCAACGTATGCCCCGGCAAGTGTCATACCTCTGATTTTCGTTTCAGACCTTGCGTCATTCGCACCTTCAAGCACGATTTTTCTCCCGAACAGGGTTCCTTGTTTTGCAGATAGCGAATACTGAAAGTTATCCTCCCCGATAATGCTTTGCAATAAATCAAGGCAGTTTCTTTTCAGTGAAGTCAGAGTTTTTGCGCACATCAGGTATATTGCGTTCTTTGGCATCGTTGCGACCCACAGGGCAAATACAACAAGCGTTATCCATGTTTTGCCGGAACGCACGGAACCGTAAAGAATGTTTAATCTTTTCAGTTC
>CANQQS010000099.1 GCA_947626045.1 uncultured Clostridia bacterium
CGCAGCATTTAAAGCCTCGTTTTATTGCGCGGCTTTGAAATACAGGCTGCGCATTTTTTATTTGCGCCGAGGCAGGGGAGGTGTAGGACATGAACGATTACGAGGAAATGTACAAGGCGCTGTTTAATAAGATTACGGATGTGATAGAGGAACTTAAAGAGGTTCAGAAGAGGACAGAGGAAATGTACATAAATGCCGATGATAAAGAAGATACTCCCGAAGGTTAATGCCTCGGGAGTTTTTTATTGCGGGCGACCCTTGCGGTCGCCCGCGGGCGGCGAATCGCCGCCCCTACGAAAGACCCCCTCTATGAGGGGGTCAAAAGCCGTTTACGGCTTTTGGGGGGTGTTATAATGCAACGAGAAACATACACCCCCCGAAATCAAAGATTTCGACCCCCTCGGAGAGGGGGTCTTGCGTTTTTGTGAATTGTGTCCCCTCATAGAGGGGGTCTTTCTACATATCTATTCACATCAAATTTGAAAACACAACGGTAGCGATATTAAAATAAATAATCAGCGACGCGCAGTCAACGATTGTCGTAATAAGTGGTGTTGCCATTATCGCAGGGTCGAGGTGCGCCTTTTTTGCGAGCATCGGCAGGCTTGCGCCAATCATTTTCGATATTACGACCGTCGCGATTATCGACAGCGCAATCGTCAGCGCGAGCGGAAAATTATGCCCGTACATCAGGTACACCCGCGCTCCGTTCACAAGCGCGAGAATTGAACTCACTATTATAGATATTCGAAATTCCTTGAACACAACGCGGAAAAAATCCGAAAAATGTATTTCGCCCAGCGCTATACCGCGTATTATAAGCGTCGAGCTCTGCGCTCCGCAGTTGCCGCCGGTGTCCATTATCATCGGCATGAACGACACGAGAAGCGGCAGCACCTTAAACGCGTTTTCGTACCGCGCCGTTATAAGCTGCGTCAGCGTCGCGCTTATCATCAGTATCAAAAGCCACACAATACGGCTTTTCGCGTGCTTGAAAACGCCCGTGCGGAAATAGCTTTCCTCGTTCGGCGTAACGGCTGCCCAGCGCGAAATATCCTCGGTGTTCTCCTCCTCGATAACGTCCATAGCGTCGTCGAACGTTACAATGCCGACAAGACGGTTGTCGCGGTCAACGACCGGCAGCACGAGGAAATCGTATTTCTGGAACATATTCGCAACGACCTCTTTGTCCTCGTGCGTGTTTACCGATATGACGCGCGTGTCCATTATGTCGCCTATTTTGTCGTCCTCATCGGCGGTGAATAAGTCCTTGACCGTCACAACGCCCGTAAGTATGCGGTTCTCGGTGACGTAGCAGGTGTAGATCGTCTCCTTGTTCACGCCTACCTTGCGTATTTTTTCGAACGCCTCCGATACCGTCATGTCCTTGTGAAGGCTGACGTATTCGATCGTCATTATGCTGCCGGCGCTGTCACGCGGATAGCGGAGAATGTCGTTTATCGCGCGGCGCTCGCCCGTCGTGGAGTTTAAAAGTATACGCGACACGACGTTTGCCGGCAAATCCTCTATCATGTCGACCGTATCGTCTATATACAACTCGTCGAGGATTTCACGAAGTTCTTTATCGGTGAACATTCCGATAAGATGTCCCTGCATGTCGGGGTTCATGTGCGCGAACGTTTCAGCCGCGCTGTCCTTCGGCAGCAGGCGGAACAGCGTCATAAATTCCGCCTTCTCATCGAAATTATCGGCGAAAAGCTCCTCAAAAAGCTCCGCGAGGTCGGCGGGGTTCTCGTCCTTTATTATGTTTTTTACCTCCGAAAACCGCCGCTCCTTTAAAAGGCGGTTTATTGTGTCAAGCTGTTCTTCCAATTTTAACCGCCTCCGTTTCGTAAAATTATTGTTCTAAGCCGTTACACCGAAAAATTGTCCGGCTTTTTATCGCTTATACCGAACTCGTACAAAATCGCTTCCGCGATACGTCTTGACGCTTCGCCGTCACCGTACGGGTTTGCGGCGTGCGCCATTTTGTCATACGCTTCCTTACTGTCAAGAAGCTCCTTCGCGAGACGCTTTATCTCGTCCTTGTCCACGCCCGCGATCTTGACAGTACCCGCCTTAACCGCTTCGGGACGCTCCGTTTCGCGCCGCAGCACAAGCACCGGCTTTGCGAGCGCGGGAGCCTCCTCCTGTATGCCGCCCGAGTCGGTCATTACCATAAACGCGCGCGACATCGCGTTGTGCAGATCCTCAACGTCGAGCGGATCTATAAGATGTACCCTGTCCATGCCGCCGAGTATCGAAAACGCCGTTTCGCGCACCGCAGGGTTTAGGTGTACCGGGTACACAAGCTCCGTGTCGGGGTACTCCGTCACGATTTCCTTAAGCGCGGTGCATATGTTTTCAAGCGGCTTGCCGAGGTTTTCGCGGCGGTGAGCCGTCACGATTATAACGCGCTTACTCTGAAAGTCAAGCTCGTTTAAGCAGTCGTCCTTAAATTTGTAATCGGGGCGCACCGTCGTCTTTAAAGCGTCTATTACGGTGTTGCCGGTAATGTAGATCGTGCCGTCCGGCACGTTTTCCTTAAGTAAATTCTGTCTGTTCTGCTCCGTCGGGGAGAAGTTCAAATCCGATATTCTGCCCGTAAGCTGACGGTTCATTTCCTCGGGGAACGGCGAATATTTGTCGTACGTGCGCAGTCCCGCCTCGACGTGACCGACCTTCACCTGGTTGTAGAACGCGGCGAGCGCGGCGACAAAGCTCGTTGACGTGTCGCCGTGAACAAGCACGAGGTCGGGCTTTTCCTTTTGTATGACCTCGTCGAGGCCCTCCAGAACGCGCGTGGTAATGCCGACGAGCGTCTGGCGCGTTTTCATTATGTCGAGGTCGTAGTCCGGCGTTATGCCGAATATTTCAAGCACCTGGTCGAGCATTTGACGGTGCTGCGCCGTTACGCATATTATGGAGTCGATCTCGCCGTGCTTTTGAAGCTCCAGCGCGAGCGGCGCCATTTTGATTGCCTCCGGACGCGTACCGAATACGGTCATTACCTTGATTTTCTTCATCGTCTTTCTCCTTTTTTTGTGGTGTGGGTGTAGGCGGGACGTCGAGGGCGCCGTCCCCTACAATACCGTTGTCGTCGGGTTGTCGTGGACGGGCGACCGTAAAGGTCGCCCCTACGCTTTTGTGGTGTAGTTGTGGGGCGCACATCGTGAGCCTCTCCTTGAGGAGAGGTGGCATTGCGCAGCAATGACGGAGAGGTGGCAACAAATTTTCAAAACCACCTCTCAGTCGCCTTCGGCGACATCTCCCCTCAAGGGGAGCCACACGCCACGCGTGTGGTAGGCGTGTTCGCTTGCGAACAAACGCCGTAGTAAGGGGAGCCTTCCGTAGGGGCGACCCTTGCGGTCGCCCGCGGGACGTCGAGGGCGCCGTCCCCTACACCCGTAATTTTGAAATTGTGCGCCGTAGGGGCTGGCGCCCTCGACAGCCCGCATTTGCATGCCCCGTCACATTCTATTCACTATCCTCTGTATCATCTGTCTTATCCCTTGTATCGGGGTGGTGGTTATGACCGCCCTTGCCAAGCATACCACCGATAAGGAGCAGCATTATCATCGCTATTACAACAAGTATCGCCCTAAGCACGCCGCTCTCGGCGAGCAGCACAGCCGTTATTCCCAAAACGCCGCTTATCGCGTACAGTATAAACACCGTCTGCTTCTGTGAAAAGCCCATATCCACAAGTCTGTGGTGCAGGTGTCCCCTGTCCGCCTTCATCGGGCTTTCGCCGTGAAGTATTCTGCGTATCATCGCGAAAAGCGCGTCAAACAGCGGCAGTCCGAGTATCAGAAGCGGCACCGCGAACGATATTACCGCGTAGGACTTGAACACGCCCTGAATTGACAGCGTCGCGAGCATAAATCCCAGAAACGTCGAACCTGTGTCGCCCATAAATATTTTCGCGGGATTAAAGTTGAACGGCAGGAAGCCGAAGCACGAACCCATGAGCGCAATACCCATAATCGCAATCGGGTATTCGCCGACGCGTATGGATATGAACACGAGCGACACCGACATTATCGCGCTTACGCCCGCCGCAAGGCCGTCAAGACCGTCTATGAAGTTCACGGCATTCGTTATGAACACTATCCATATCACCGTGACTATCACCGAAAGCCATTCCGGCAGCACAAGGTAAGGGTTATCGCTCAAAAAATTCGGGTTTGTGAACACGTCAATCTTTATATCGCCGACGAATATAACGATAAGCGCCGCGCAAATCTGCACGAGAAATTTCAGCTTTGCGGGCAGATCCTTGCAGTCGTCTATAAAGCCCATCACGACTATTATCGCGAGCGCGATAAACATTCCGACCGTCTGGCGGCTCGCTATCGAATACTGCCCCCAAAACGACGAGTCGCCGCTGATTTTTGAGAACAGCAGTATCGTTATGATAGGCACGATAAAGCCGAAAATCATCGCAAGTCCGCCTATTCTCGGCGTGGGCTTCTTGTGCATTCTGCGCGCGTCGCGCGGCTTGTCCACCGCACCTTCGCCTATCTTGAACGCAAGACGGCGCGCGTTCGGCGTCGCAACGAACGTGAATATGAACGCCGCCGCAAACACGTATATCATCAGTATTACAAAGCTTTCCGTATACATATTATACCTCCGCTTATCTCATCACAAAGCCTACTTTTTTGTATACCTTGGTGAGTGTCCTGCGCGCGATCTTGTAAGCCGTTTCCGCGCCCTTTTCGCATATGTCCGTAAGATATTTCTTGTCCGCTATAATTTTGTCGTACTCCGCGCGTATCGGTTTTACGCACTCCACAACCGCGTCCGCGACGTCGCTCTTGAAATCGCCGTAGCCCTTGCCGCTGTAATCCTTTACTATATCGTCAATTTTGCGTCCCGTCACAGCCGACATGATTGAAAGAAGGTTGTTCACACCCGCCTTCGTTTCGTCGCCCTCGCGGTACTCGATAACGCCCTCGCTGTCCGTGACCGCGCTTTTTATTTTCTTCGCAATTACGTTCATATCGTCCATCATCGAAATGTACGCCTTCGGGTTCGGATCGGATTTCGACATTTTCTTTGTCGGGTTCTGCAAACTCATTATGTTAGCGCCCACCTTTGGCAAAAGTCCCTCGGGAATGGTGAACACGTCGCCGTAAATGGCGTTGAAACGCTGTGCAACGTCGCGGCAAAGCTCTATGTGCTGCATCTGATCCTTGCCGACGGGAACGTAGTCCGCCTGGTACAGGAGAATGTCCGATGCCATAAGAACGGGGTACGTGAACAGTCCCGCGTTTATGTTCTCCGCGTGGCGCGCCGATTTGTCCTTAAACTGTGTCATGCGCTGCAGCTCGCCCATGTACGTGTAGCAGTTCAGTACCCACGCAAGCTCCGCGTGAGCGGGGTTGTGCGACTGGATAAACAGCACGTCCTTTTCGGGATCTATGCCGCACGCGATGTAAAGCGCGAGGACTTCAAGCGTTCTGCGCCGAAGCTCCGCCGGCGTCTGGCGCACCGTTATCGTGTGCATGTCCATCATCGCGTAGATGCAGTTGTAGTCGTTCTGCAGGCTTACCCAGTTGCGTATCGCGCCGAGGTAGTTGCCGAGCGTTAAATTTCCCGACGGCTGTATGCCGGAAAATATCGTTTTCTTTTCATCCATGTTCTTTCTTCCTTTCGGTGTGGTGTGGTAAATTATGATTTAGGGGTGTATTGGCAGTGAGCGACACACATCGTGAGCCTCCCCTTGAGGTGAATGACGCTTTAGCGTCATAGGCATAGAGCTTTGCTCGTATGCCGTAGCAAAAAGAGGTGGCATCGCGAAGCGATGACGGAGAGGTGGCAACACGTATTTAAAAACCACCTCTCAGTCGCCTATGGCGACAGCTCCCCTCAAGGGGAGCCTTCCGTAGGGGCGAACCGTGTTCGCCCGTTTACAATGTATCGCAGCGGGCGAACACGGTTCGCCCTTACGCCCACGCCGTAAATACACCACTAAATCACAATTCTCCGCAATATTATCAAATTACAGCAATTCCGTCAGTACCTCGCCCAAGCGGCGGATACCTTCCTCGATATTTTCGATCGTCGCTGATGAATAATTCAATCTGAACATATTCGACGGCGCGAATATATCCGTCGCAAAGTTCGAACCCGGCACGATCGCAACCTTCTTTTCAAGGCAGCGATCAACAACCGGCGTGATGTCGGTGATAGTCGGACATTCGCACCAAAGGAAAATACCGCCCTCGGGCGTTACCCACTTTACCTTGCCCTTCGGGAAATATTTTTCCATCGCGCTCACCATTGCGGCGCACTTTTTGCCGTAAAGCTCGCGGTTCTTCGCAATATAGCTGTCGATGTCGTACTTCTTCATAAACTCCACACACATAAGCTGTGTGAGCATCGGCGTGTGAACGTCGTTTACCTGCTTGAGCATCTCGATCTTCTCGGCAAGCTCCGACGGTGCGACTATGTAGCCCAGTCGCATACCCGGCGACAAAATCTTCGAGAACGAGCCTGCGTAAACGACTCTGCCTTCGGTATCCATTGACTTTATCGTAGGCACGTCCTCGCCGGAGAAGCGCAGGTCGCCGTAGGGGTTGTCCTCTAAGATAAGCACGTCGTATTTCGACGCAAGCTCGAGCATTTTCTTTCTCTTTTCAAGCGACATTGTCGCGCCGGTCGGGTTCTGGAATGTCGGTATTGTGTAGATGAATTTCACGCCGTCGTTGTTTTTGAGCGCGTCCTCCAGTCCCTCCATGCTCATGCCGTCGTCCTCGACCGTTACGCCGACGAGTTCGCACTCGTATGTGCGGAACGCGTTAAGGCTGCCGATAAAGCTCGGGCTTTCGACTATCACCTTGTCGCCCTTGTTGAGAAGCGCTTTTGCGGTAAGGTCGATGCCCTGATTCGCGCCGGTCATTATGAGAATTGCGTCGTTCTCGCCGACGGAGTTGACCTTCTCGGCACGCTGACGGGCGCAGTCGCGCATTTTCGGGTAGCCGTCGGTCGTGCCGTACTGCAGCGCAAGCGTCGGGTTTGTCATCAGTATTTTGCCCGCGATTTTTGAAAGCTCGTCGCCCGGGAAAAGCTCCGACGCGGGGTTGCCGCCCGCGAGCGAGATTATTTCGGGATCCGCCATGCGCTTGAACATTTCGCGGATTGCAGAGCCTTTCATCGTTTTTACGCGGTCTGCCATGTATGTTTTGTATTCCATTGTGGGTTCTCTCCTTTTTTTTGGTTAAATTGGGATTTAGGGGTGTAAAACCCCTCCGTCGGCTTCGCCGACACCTCCCCTAGTAGGGGAGGCATACGGTGAGGCTCCCCTAATAGGGGAGCTGTCACACGCAGTGTGACTGAGGGGTTTTAACGGGCGACCGCAAGGGTCGCCCCTACACCCGTTATTTGTAAATAGTGCGCCGTAGGGGTTGGCGCCCTCGACAACCCGCACTCACATAAATCACAATTTATTGCCTTATTTATTTATCTTCTTCCAGCTATCCTTCAGTGCGACGGTGCGGTTAAATACTGGGGTGTCGGCTGTGCTGTCGGGATCGACGCAGAAATAGCCGAGGCGCAGGAACTGGAACGTGTCGCCAGTCTTTAAGTCTGTGAGCGTGTCCTCAATCTTCGCGTCGTCTATGACAATCATGGAGTCGCTGTTCAAATTCTCGGTAAAGTCCTTTACGCCGCTCTCGTCGGACGGGTTCTCGACGTTAAACAGCCTGTCATAAAGCATAACCTTAGCGTCGCGCGCGTGGGCAGCGCTTACGAAATGAATTGTACCCTTGACCTTGCGTCCGTCGGGCGAGTCTCCGCCGCGCGTTTCGGGATCGTAGGTGCAGTGAACGGCGGTAACATTGCCGTTTTCGTCCTTGTCGCAGCCGGTACACGTCACGTAGTACGCGCCCTTAAGGCGTACCTCCCTGCCGGGCGAAAGGCGGAAATATTTTTTCGGCGCGTCCTCCATGAAGTCGTCCGCTTCGATGTAAAGCTCGCGCGAAAACGATACGAGCCGCTTGCCCAGTTCGGGGTTTTCGGGGTTTACTTCAACCTCTATCTGCTCCGTCTTGCCTTCGGGGTAGTTGTCTATTATCAGCTTTATCGGTTTTAATACCGCCATTGCGCGCGGTGCGCGTTTGTTTAAGTCCTCTCTCACGCACGCTTCGAGCAGCGCGAAGTCTATTACGCTGTTCGCCTTCGCCACACCTATACGCTCGCAGAAGTCGCGTATCGCCTCGGGCGTGTAGCCGCGGCGGCGCATACCGCAGAGCGTTGACATTCTCGGATCATCCCAGCCGGTGACAATCTTGTCGTTCACAAGCTTCAGGCAGCGGCGCTTGCTCGTCAGCGTGTAGTTTAAGTTCATACGCGCAAACTCTATCTGGCGCGACGGCGCTTCGTAGCCGACCTCGCGCAGAACCCAGTCGTAAAGCGGGCGGTGATCCTCAAATTCGAGCGAGCAGAGCGAGTGCGTCACGCCCTCGACCGTGTCGGATATGGGGTGCGCAAAGTCGTACATCGGGTAGACTATCCACTTGTCGCCCGTTCTGTGGTGGTGCGCTCTCAAAATTCTGTATATGATAGGATCACGCATGTTGAGGTTCGGCGACGCCATGTCGATTTTGGCGCGCAGCACCTTTGCGCCGTCCGCGAACTCACCCTTTGTCATGCGCTCGAACAGGTCGAGGTTCTCCTCGACGCTTCTGTCGCGGTACGGACTGTTTTTGCCCGGTGTCGTGAGTGTGCCGCGGTACTCGCGTATCTCGTCGGGCGACAGGTCGCAAACGTAAGCCTTGCCTTTTTTTATGAGGTCGATCGCGGCGGCGTAAATGTCGTCAAAGTAGTCGGACGCGTAAAGCACCTTGTCCCACTTGAAGCCGAGCCACTTTATATCCTCCATTATCGCGTCGACGTACTCAACGTCCTCTTTCGTGGGGTTCGTGTCGTCGAAACGCAGGTTGCACGTGCCGCCGTAGCGTTCAGCCATGCCGAAGTCAATGCTTATCGCCTTGGCGTGTCCGATGTGGAGATAGCCGTTCGGCTCGGGCGGGAAACGCGTCTGAACATGGTCGAAGCGTCCTTCCTTTAAGTCACTGTCTATCGCCTCGCGAATAAAATTTTTGCTGATTACTTCTTCCAAAATTGTAAGCTCCTTTCCGACGGCTATTGTCTTAAAATGTCCGCCGCCTCGTCAAAGCGTTTGTTTACTTCCTCCGCGCCGAGTACCTGCATTATCTCGTACAGGTCTGGCGTGTTGCGTCTGCCCGTCACGGCGGCGCGTATTACGCCGGCGACGTCGCCGACGTGTCCTTTGTACGCGTCGGGGTTTTTCTTGTACTCCTTCGGCGCTTTCGCGTAGCCCAAATCTACCGCCATTTCACGCAGCGCGGGAAACCATTCCTCCGCGGACGCGTTTTCGTCGTAAACGTCCTTATACGTTTCGATTATCTCTATCATGTCATCCTTTGAGAGGTTGTCGGCAAAGTCGCGCTCACGCGTCCAAAGCTCGTCGTAGAAGTAGGAAATGTAGTCCTCAACGTCCGACCACGCGCCTATGTCCTTACGCGGTTTCGCGTTGCCGCGCTCTATCGCGAAAATTGCTTTCGCGTACTCCTCGTCGCCCGAGAGCAGGTTGTAGAGCCTTTCATTGTTATCCTGCGCCCATTCGGTCACAAGCTCGTAGACCTCTTCGGCGTTAAGGGTGCTTATATAATTCTTGCTCACGTCGGTGAGCTTTACAAGGTCGAACAGCGCGCCCGCCTTGCTCATCTTCGATAGCGAGAATTTGAAGGCGTCTATGTCCGCGTCCTTGTTCGCGAGCCGCCAGTCCTCGTAAGTGGAGTTGGCGAGCGTCATAAGGTACTCCCATATCGCGCCCTTCGGGTAACCCGCCTCGCTGTAATAGCTTACAGCCGCTTCGGGATCCTTGCGCTTCGACAGCTTTCTCTTGCCGCCGTTTTCCTCCTTCATGATCGGGGAAATGTGCGCGTACTTCGGCGGTTTAAAGCCGAGCAGACGGAAAAGCTGCAGGTGTATCGGTACGGACGAAATCCATTCGTCGCCGCGTATCACGTGCGTGGTGCGCATCAGGTGGTCGTCTACCGCGTGCGCAAAGTGGTATGTAGGCGTTCCGTCCTTTTTGAGCAGTACCACATCGAGAATGTTCTCGGGCATCTCTATTTCGCCCTTTATTACGTCCTTGAATTTTACGCGTCCGCCTTCCTTGCCGGGGGATTTGAGACGAACGACGTATTCCTCGCCCGCGTCGATACGCTTTTTCGCTTCCTCAACCGTTATATCGCGGTACTTCGCGTACTCTCCGTAAACGCCGGGGAGAACCTTCTTGCTCTCCTGCTCGGCGCGTATTTCGCTCAGTTCGTCCTCGGACATAAAGCACGGGTACGCGAGTCCCTGCTCGACAAGCGATTTTACGTACGCCTGATATATCGGCGTGCGCCTCGACTGCATGTACGGACCGTA
>CANQQS010000100.1 GCA_947626045.1 uncultured Clostridia bacterium
AGCGCGCTGCGCTCCGGTACGAAATGATTTTCAAATCTGCGTTTTACGTCGTCAAACGTGACCTTCTCGTACGCGTCATGGTAGTTGAAGTAGTCCGCGCCCATGAAAAGGAACTGCATAAATGTTCCCGCATAATCCTCGACGTCGTTATGCGAGCGGATATACCGTCCCCACATGACCTTTTTAATTCTGTTAAAGTCGTCCTCGTTAAGTCCCTCGCACCTTACGCGCTCTATCTCATTCTTTACCGCCTCGTACACCGCCTTGCTGTCGCGGCTCTCGCCCTCTATTGCGCTGTACGCGTACGACGGCTGAACGGTGTAATCGGTTTGGAAAGTGTTGTTTATAAGACCGCTTTCGTAAAGCTCCTTGTAAAGACGCGAGCTTCTGCCAAACAGCATTTTGAGCAGTATGCTTACCTCGATGTACTTTTTGAGCAATTCCTCACCGCCGTAACCTGTGTCGGTATCCTTGAAGCCTATCATAAACAGCGGCGACGCGACGCTCAGGCTCTGCTCTGCGTAAGGCTTCGCGATTTCGTCCGGCTCGTCCTCGTATATCTTCTTTATTTCCTCCGTGAACGGCTCGTTTTTCTTTACGCCCTTTTCTATTACGTCAAGCACGCTCTTTACGTCAAAGCCGCCGACAACGACGATCGACATGTTCGAGAGGTTGTAAAACGTGTTGTAGCACTTGTAAAGGTACTCCGGCGTTATGTGGCTTATGCTCTCGACCGTACCCGCTATCTCCTTTTTGACGGGATGGTTCTTGTAAAGGCAGTTTAAGAGATTAAAGAACAGCTTCCAGTTGCCGCTGTCGTCGTACATCTTTATTTCCTGACCGATTATGCCCTGCTCCTTCTGCACCGTTTCATCGGTGTAGTAAGGGGACTGCACGTAATCCATAAGCGCGGCGAGGTTTTCCTCGATATGCTCCGTCGCGGTAAAAAGGTATGCGGTCATGTTAAACGAAGTGAACGCGTTGGCATTTCCGCCGTATTTCGCGAATTTGTCGAACACGTTGCTGCCGTCCGGCTGGTCGAACATTTTATGCTCCAGATAGTGCGCTATACCGTCCGGCACTTCCGTTACCTCCGTTTCGCCCGGGACTATGAATTTCGAGTCGACCGAGCCGTAGCGCGTGCCGAATATCGCATAAGTTTCACTGTAGCCCTTTTTCGGTATGAGGTATATGCCGAGTCCCGAGGAATGTGTGCCATAGTACATTTCCTCGCCCGTTATATCGCTTGTGATATGCTTTAATTCCATGACCTTATTCCCCCTTTCCCGTTAAGAAATACACGGTGTTAAGCTCGATTTTCTCGGCGGCGCGTTTTATGTCGTCAACCGTTACGGCTTTGATTTTCTCCTTCACCGCGTCAATGTCGTCATTAAGTCCCGCGAGCCGCCGGTTTATATGAAATATCTGCATCGCATATTGATTGTCCTTATAGCCCTCGAAGTCGTTCACGATCGCCTTCACGCTCGACACGTACTCCCGGTCGGATATGTCGCCGTTCTTCACCGCGTCGAGCTGCGCCATTATCTCGTTGTATGCCTTGTCGAAATTCTCAAACTCTATGCCCGCGTTTACGAGCATAGCGCCGTTAAAACTCAGCAGGTTTGACGACGCGTAGTAACACAGGCTCAGCTTTTCGCGCACGTTCGCGAACAATTTACTGTGCGCTCCGCCGCCAAAAACGCAGCACATAACCTGAAGCGCGTAATAGTCGCTGTCGGTCGGCGCGGTACCCGTATTAAAACCGATACAAAGCTTGCCCTGCGTGACCTCCATTCGGTCGGTGACGCGCTTTATCTCACCGCCGCCCGTGAGCATTTGCGATTTCGGCAACTCCGCTTTTGTAAACTCCATACCCTGAACGTACGGCTTTACCGCGTCGGCTATGCTCTCAATGTCCGCGCTGCCGCACACGTATATGTCTATCGGCGTCGAGGTTATTATTTTGCCGTAGTGCTCTTTAAGGCTTTGCGCCGTGATTTTCATAACGCCGTCCTTCGTGCCGTAGGCGCTCAGAGCGTAACCCGACGGTGCGAACATTTCCTCGACGCAGCGGTTGCGCGCGTACGTGCGCTTGTCGTTAAGCTCCGACATTATCCTGTCGACCGCGTTTTTCTTCTCAATTTCCACAACCTCGTCCGTAAACGAGACAGGCTCGAACAGTACCGACATTGCGAGACGCGTAAGCTCCGCCGTGAGCTTTTCGCCGCCGGCGGCGTACCTGTCGGATATTGTTTCAAAGCCGAGGTGTATAAGCTGGTCGTTTCCCGATTTCACAACGCCCGCGCCAAAGGACGCGCCGTACAGTCCTTCGAGGTACTTCGCAACCGCTTCGCTGTCACACGCCGCCTTGCAGCCGCGCTTTAATACATACGGCAGCACGGCGTTTTCCGACACCTCGCTTTCACGGAGCGGTCTGTGCAGGTACACGCCGATAGAGGTTGTTTTAAGCTTCTCCATCGGAATGTAATACAATGTGATATTGTCGTTTATCCTTATCGTTTCCATTTCCATTCTCCTTTGCGTGTTTGGATATATTTTACAATATTAAAGCCGATATGTCAATCGTCTAACCCACAAAGCTCTCAACATCCCTGAGCGACATATCGCGGTGAAGCGCGAGGTTTATCCCGTTCGCGACCGTTTTCGCGCTGCGCTCTATCACAAGGTCGATATCCTTCGTCGTGACCATCAGCGGCGCCATTTCCTTCGGTATCTCCGTCTTTGAAATGGTTGACGCGTCAATAACCGTCGGAACGCCTATCGCGATTACCTTTACGCCTGTCGTTTTCTCGTTAAGACCGTCGCGGTTGTTGCCCACTCCGGCGCCCGGCTGTATGCCGGTGTCGGATATTTGTATCGTGTTGCTTATCCTCTCTATGTCGGCTGCGGCGAGCGCGTCAACGGCTATGATAAGGTCGGGGCTTACGCGGCTTATCACCGACTTAATTATATCCGCCGTCTCAATGCCCGTCGTACCCGAAACACCCGGGGCTATCGCGCACACGCTGCCTATGCCGCTGCCGAAAATGTTGCTCATGCTCTCCTTAAGGTGGCGCGTTATGAGAAGCTTCGACACAACGCTCGTGCCGAGCGCGTCGGGCGTTATGTCGCGGTTTCCGAGTCCCACGACGAGCGTCAGCGTGTCGTTGTCTATATCAGCCATTTTGTGGATTTCGTCCGATATTATCTTGCACACCTTCTCGTACGTTTCAAGGCTGTATTTGAGGTCGGGAGCGTCGATTGTGACGTAGCTGCCGCGCGCCTTGCCGAGCGCGCGTTCGCCGTTTTCGTTCGTTATGTCGACGCGCGTTATCGTTATCCTGCCCGTTTCCTCGACGCGCGATATAACGCCGTCAATTTCCGTTACGTCGGCGGCTTCCTTTTTGCTCAGTTCATGCGCTTCGACCGCAAGGTCGGTTCTTACATTTATCATGCTTTTTATCTCCTTATTTTTATCTATTGTATATTTTAAGGAGATTTTGTTTTATTATACGCGTTAAAAAACTCCCATAAGGCTTACGTCCCATGAGAGTTTTTTCGTGTTTTACGCGCCCAGCGCCGCGTCGATTATCTCTTTCAGCGCGTCCTTTTCGTATGTCATAGGACTCATCGCCGATATGTTGTTCGACGTGTCAAGCATGATTACCATAGGCGTCTGACCCTGAACGGGGAAGTTGTTTGCCGCCTCGGTATTTACGTCAATGTTGATAACGCTGAAGTTTACGCTGTCACCGTACTCCTGCTGCAGCTCCTCAACTGTCTTTTGCTCCTCGTCAAACGTCGCATCACCGTTTGAAATGAAGTACATAAGCGTCGGGGTTACCTTTTCAACCGCCGCGTCAGGTCCCGTTTCGCCTGTGCTGCCGCTGTTATCATTGCCGCAGCCCGCGAGCATGGCGACTCCCATAATCGCCGCGCAGATAAACGCTGTAATTCTCTTTTTCATAATTTACATCTCCTTAGTTTGTTGTTTTATTATATCTAAAGCACGGAGCGCTATCTTGTTGTAACGCTCGGCTTTATTTCGTATTTTTTCGTTAAGTCCCTCTATTATGCCGAAATTCGCGTTCATCGGCTGGAACGAAGTGTTTTGCGGATTTGAAATGTACAGCGGCAGCGCGCCTATGCACGTCCCCGCGTCGGGCTCGAACATCTCTTTCCCCAAAAGCAGCCTTGCCATGTTGTACCCTGCCAAAATGCCGCTCGACGCGCTCTCAACGTAACCCTCCACGCCGGTGATCTGTCCCGCGAAAAATATTTTCGGGTACTCGCGCATACGGTAGTACTTGTCCAAAAGGCGCGGCGAATTTATATACGTGTTGCGGTGCATTACGCCGTAACGCACAAACTCCGCGTTTTCAAGTCCCGGTATCATCGAGAACACGCGCTTCTGCTCGCCCCATTTGAGGTTGGTTTGGAAGCCGACCATGTTGTACAGCGTACCCTCCGCGTTCTCGCTTCGAAGCTGCACCACGGCGTAAGCGTCGTCCTTCCCCGTTTTCGGGTTCACAAGTCCGACGGGCTTTAGAGGCCCGAACGTCAGCGTCTGTTCGCCGCGCTTCGCCATTACCTCCACGGGCATACAGCCCTCGAACACCTTTTCGTTTTCAAATTCCTTGAGCGGCGCTGTTTCGGCGTTCACAAGCTCACGGTAAAACGCGCCGTACTCGTCCTTTGTCATCGGGCAGTTTACGTAGTCCGCGCTGCCCCTGCCGTAACGCGCAGCCATGAACGCCTTGCTCATGTCTATGCTCTCCGCCGTCACTATCGGCGCGGCGGCATCGTAAAAGTAAAGCTCGTCCCCGCCGGTCAGACGAGATATTTCCTTCGCCATAGCGTTGGACGTTAAAGGACCCGTGGCGATTATCGTATATTCGTCAGTGTTTATCTCGTTCACTTCGCCATACCGCACGGTTATAAGCGGGTGCGACTTTATTTTATCGGTGATGTACGATGAAAACACGTCTCGGTCAACCGCGAGTGCGCCGCCGGCAGGTACGCGGCTCACGTCAGCCGCCTCCATCATCAGTGAGCCGAAAAGCCGCATTTCCTCTTTTAACAGTCCGCACGCGTTTTCTATACGTTCAGCCTTTAAGGAATTTGAGCATACAAGCTCGGCAAAGTTTTCGCTTTTGTGCGCGGGTGAATACTTTTCGGGTTTCATCTCGCAAAGCTCCGTTTCAATGCCGCGCTTCGCAAGCTGCCACGCCGCCTCACAGCCCGCAAGTCCCGCACCTATTACTTTAACCTTCATTCTTTTTACTCGCCTTGCGCTCGTATTTGCAGTCCTCGTTTATGCAGAAGATTTTACCGTTCCTGCCCTGCTTTTTAAGCAGCAGTCCGCCGCACTGCGGACACTTTTCCTTAAGCGGCATATCCCACGCCATAAAGTCGCATTTCGGCAGCTTCTCGCACGCGTAGTACGTCTTGCCCTTGCGCGAATGTCTGACGAGTATCTCACCGCCGCACTTCGGACACTCAACGCCCGTACCCTCGCGTATAGCCTTTGTGTTGCGGCATTCGGGGTAGCCGGGACACGCGAGGAATTTACCGAATTTCGACAGCTTGTAAACCATCTGTCTGCCGCACTTGTCGCATATCACATCGCTTACCTCGTCCTTTATCTTTATCTTCTCGATGCTTGACTGCGCCTTGTCGAGATTGTCCTTGAACGGCGGGTAGAAGTCCTCAATTACGCGCTTCCACTTTTCCTTGCCTTCCTCTACCTCGTCGAGCTTTTCCTCCATACCGGCGGTGAACTCAACGTCCACTATATCCTTGAAGTTGTTTTTCATTATTTCAGCCGTCACAAACCCAAGCTCTGTCGGCACGAGCTGACGCTTGCTGCGCGTCACGTAGCCGCGCGAAACGATCGTCGCTATTGTCGGGGCGTATGTGGACGGTCTGCCTATGCCGTTTTCCTCCAGCTCGCGGACGAGCGTCGCGTCCGTGTAACGCGGAGGCGGCTGTGTGAAGTGCTGCTTTTCGTCAAGGTTTTTCAGTTTGAGATTTTGACCCTTTTCGAGCGGCGGCAGCATTTTATCCTTTTTACCGCTGTCTGCCGCCTCGACATATACCTTCGTGTATCCCTCGAACGCTATTTTTGAACCGCTCGCCTTAAACGTGTGACCCTCCGCGTCGATCGTCACCTGCGCGGTGTCGTATACCGCGTCAGCCATCTGACTTGCCGCGAACCGCTCCCATATGAGCTTATACAGGCGGTACTGGTCGGGCGTGAGCTTATCCTTTATGTCTATGGGTTTTATGTTTATCGAGGTCGGTCTTATAGCCTCGTGCGCGTCCTGCGCGCTCTTTTTCGTCTTATATTGGCGCGGCTGCACGTATTCCTTTCCGTAAGCCTCGGTAAGGTACGCCGCGGCTTCTCTCTGCGCGTCGTCGGCAATACGCAATGAGTCTGTTCTCATATACGTTATAAGACCGAGCGTGCCTATCGTACCGCCAAGATTTACGCCCTCGTACAGCGTCTGCGCCACCTGCATTGTCTTTACCGACTGGAAATTGAATTTGTTTGAAGCTTCCTGCTGGAGCGTACTTGTCGTGAACGGCGGCTGCGGCTTTCGCTTCTGCTGACCGCGCTTTACGCTCTCGACGGTAAACGCGGCGTTTTTAATCTTTGCCGCTAAGGCTGCCGACTGCTCCGCGTTTTCGAGCTTAACTTCCTTGTTTTTCTCGCCGTAATACTTCGCGGTAAAGCTCTTTCTTGATTTCGGATCTGTAAGCTCCGCCTCTATCGTCCAGTACTCTTGCGGCGTAAAGTTTTCTATTTCCTCCTCGCGGTCGCATATGAGCCTCGTCGCCACGGACTGCACACGTCCTGCGCTCAGTCCGCGCTTCACCTTTTCCCACAGTATCGGGCTTATGGTGTAGCCGACTATTCTGTCAAGCACGCGCCGCGCCTGCTGCGCGTCAACCAAATCCATATCAATGGGGCGCGGCTCTTTTATAGCCGACTTTACAGCCGTTTTCGTAATCTCGTTAAACGTCACACGGCACGGCGACGACGGATCTATGCCGAGCGCGCCCGCAAGATGCCAGCTTATCGCCTCACCCTCGCGGTCGGGGTCGGTCGCGAGATACACGACGTCGGACTTCTTCGCTTCCTTTTTTAGCTGCGCCAGAAGCGTTCCCTTGCCGCGTATCGTTATATATTTCGGCTCGAAATCATGCTCGAGGTCTACGCCCATATTACTCTTCGGAAGGTCTATGATATGTCCCATAGACGCAAGAACGGTGTAGTCTTTTCCGAGATATTTTTTTATCGTCCCAGCCTTAGCCGGCGACTCCACTATCAAAAGCTTTTTCTTTGAAGCCATTTTCATTCCTTCTTCCCAATCAGTTTTTGATTCTGTACGCGCTGCCGGGCAGTCTTTCTATAACGCCCTTCATCTCAAGCATGATAAGCAGCGTGTTAAGCTCGCTTACCGGCATATCCGCCGCGCGCGATATTTCGTCTATCTGCATACCGCGCTCCGCGAGCATTTCGGCTATCGTCCTTTCTGTACCCGCAAGCGCCTTTATCTTTTCATTGATCTTGTCATCGGTGTCTTTCTTTGCCTTCGTCGGCTTGACCGCCGCTGCCGGAGGGTGATGATGCTCCTTTTTCTCCTTCGCCGGTACCTCTTTAACCTCTATCTTCTTCGCGTACGGATATTCGCAAAGTATGTCGTTCGGGTGGTTAATCAGTTTCGCGCCCTGCTGTATGAGCATATTTGTACCGAGATATTTCACGTCGGAAATATTGCGCGGCACAGCAAACACATCTCGTCCCTCGTCCATCGCGTAACGAGCCGTTATGAGCGCACCGCTTTTGGGCGGCGCTTCCGTTACGAGCACGCCGCGCGACAGTCCGGCTATTATGCGGTTTCGTATCGGAAAATTTTTCGCTATCGGCGGTGTGCCGGGCGGGAATTCCGTCATGATGCAGCCTCTTTCCGCTATCGCCTTGTAAAGCTCCGCGTTTTCCGTTGGGTAAACCATGTCTATACCGCAGCCGATCACGCCGACCGCTATTCCGCCTTCCTCAATCGTCGCCCACGCTCCGACCGCGTCGATACCGGCAGCCATGCCGCTTACAGTCACCGCTCCGGCTTTCGCGAGGTTTGCGCACAGCCGCTCCGTGACAATTCTGCCGTACACACTCATGTTGCGCGTGCCGACAACGCCTATCGTCAGAACGTCGTCAAGCGACGGCACCATACCTTTTATATACAGCACCGTCGGAGGCGTGTGGGTTTGCTTTAATAGCTTTGGGTAATTCGGATCGTCAACGGCGATTATCTTACCGCCGATACGCGCCACTTCCTCGCATATCTTCTCGGCATGCGACAAATCCTTATCGCATAAAAGCCGCTTTTCCTCGTCGGTGAGCTTTAAGTTGTGAAATGTGCGCGACGCGTACACCTCGTCCACGCTGCCGAAAAATTCGGTCAGCTTCGCGATTTTACGGTTCGCGCCGTTAAATTTTGAGGTAAGCCACAGCCAATGCAGCACATGCTCCATTTCCACAAACAATCACCTCACCCAAAATCATATGTTACAATACTACAAAATTTCCGACTTGTCAAGACCTTTGCCGAAGAGCCTCGTACATAAGCACCGCTGCGGCTACCCCTGCGTTTAATGATTCGGCTTTGCCCATTATCGGTATTTTAACGCATCGGCACAGCCTTAAAACCTCGCTGCTTATGCCGTTCGCCTCGTTTCCTATGACTATTATTGACGGCTTTGTAAAATCCGCCTCGGTGTACGGTATACTGTCACTGTGCAGCGCGCCGCCGTAAATCGTAAATCCCGCGCCGACGTACATTTCGAGCGTTTT
Source organism: uncultured Clostridia bacterium (assembly GCA_947626045.1). Taxonomy (GTDB): domain Bacteria; phylum Bacillota; class Clostridia; order UBA1381; family UBA1381; genus Hominilimicola. The sequence continues at coordinate 8,861 of CANQQS010000100.1, forward strand.
CGCGTCAACGTCCGTCATGACGTTCACGTTAAAAAACGAACCCATGCTCGCACGGACGGTTTTCGGACTGTAAAGGTCGGTACAGCCCTCCGACAGCAGCACGCCGCCCGCACCCGCCGCGTCGGCGGTGCGTATGACCGTGCCGAGGTTGCCGGGATCCTGAAGGCGGTCGCAGTAAATGTAAAATTTTTGCTTATCCAACTCAAAAGCCGTGCCGCTCATTTTTATTACGGCAAGTATACCCTGCGGCGTTTTCGTGTCGCAGAGCTTCTCAAACACAGCGTCGGCAACGCGGTATACGGGAATGTTGTCGGGATAGTTGAAATTCTCGTTTTCCGTAAAGGATTTTGACGCGCAGATAGCCGTCACTTCCCTGTCCGACGAAAGCGCGTCGCGCACCGACTTCACGCCCTCGACGGTGTATTCCTTATGCTCCGCGCGCGACTTTTTCTGCGCGAGAGAGCGGATATATTTTATTTTCGCGTTCGATTGTGAGGTTATGTCCTGCATGTCGTCACCTTTATCATATTATTTTCTACCTATTATATACCTGTTTTTTTGATTTGGCAAGTCAAATATTCCGTAACGTAAAATATGCGGCGGCATATTCTAAACATGAGAACTTAAAAGGAGATGATACGTTTTGAATACGGATGTTATTTTCGCGCTGTCGCTGACGGTCATGGCGGGGCTTGCAACGGGCGTGGGAAGCATTATCGCGCTGTTCGCGAAAACAACCAACACAAAATTTCTCGCCGCGTCGCTCGGCTTTTCGGCGGGAGTGATGATATACGTTTCGATGGTGGAAATATTCCAGAAGTCGCGCACGTACCTGTCGGTCGGCTTCGGCGACAAATGGGGCTACTGGCTCGCGGTGGCATCGTTTTTCGGCGGTATACTGTTTATCGGTCTTATCGACTACTTCGTGCCGTCGGCTGAGGGCGACATCGGCAACCTCACCGAAAAGGACAGCCGCAGCGTCGCGCTGAAGCGCATGGGCTTTATGACCGCGCTCGCAATCGGCATACATAATTTCCCCGAAGGTCTTGCAACCTTTACGTCCGCCCTCAAGGATCCGCACCTTGGCGTCGCGATTGCAGTCGCCATAGCTATACACAACATACCCGAAGGCATTGCAACATCGGTACCGATTTACTACTCGTCGGGCAGCCGTCGAAAGGCGTTTTGGGTGTCGTTTTTCTCGGGCGTTACCGAGCCGCTCGGCGCGATTATCGGGTATCTGCTGCTGCGCCCGTTCTTTAACGACACGATTTTCGGCGTGCTGTTCGGCGCGATCGCGGGAATTATGATGTTCATATCGCTCGAGGAGCTGCTCCCTATGGCGCGCGAGTACGAGAAAAGCAAAATCACTATCATAAGCGTCGTAATCGGTATGGCGATTATCGCGCTCAGCCTGCTGCTGTT
>CANQQS010000101.1 GCA_947626045.1 uncultured Clostridia bacterium
CAAATGTGTTAAAATATTATCAAAGATTGTTAAAAATTTATCAATCGCACAAGGAAAGGATATGATATTATGGGAAAGTATGTTGTGGACAGCGTGGAAACGCTTGAAAAACGGCTTGCCGAGGTGAGGGCGGCGCAGAAGGAATTTGCCGCCTACTCACAGGAACAGGTCGACAAGATTTTCAAGGCTGCCGCGATTGCGGCGAACCAAGCGAGAATACCGCTTGCGAAAATGGCTGTCGAGGAAACTGGCATGGGCGTGGTCGAAGATAAGGTCATAAAGAACAATTACGCCGCCGAATACATTTACAATAAGTACAAGGACACGAAAACCTGCGGCGTTATCGAGGAGGACGCGTCGTTCGGCATAAAGAAAATTGCGGAGCCTATCGGCGTTCTCGCGGCTGTGATCCCGACGACAAACCCGACCTCAACGGCGATTTTCAAGACGCTTATCGCTTTAAAAACGCGCAACGGTATCGTTATCAGTCCGCACCCGAGAGCGAAAAAATGCACAATCGAGGCGGCGAAAATCGTGCTTGAAGCGGCAGTCAAGGCGGGCGCGCCGGAAAATATAATAGGCTGGATCGACATTCCGTCGCTCGACATGACGAATTTAATTATGCGCGAAGCGGACTGTATTCTCGCGACGGGCGGTCCCGGTATGGTCAAGGCGGCGTACTCGTCAGGCAAGCCTGCGCTCGGTGTCGGCGCGGGCAACACTCCGGCTATCATCGACTCGAGCGCGGATATTCTGCTCGCGGTAAACTCAATAATTCATTCCAAGTCGTTCGACAACGGCATGATCTGCGCGTCGGAGCAGAGCGTTATCGTCGACAAGTCGGTTTACGACAAGGTCAAAAAGGAGTTTGAGTACCGCGGCTGCTATTTCCTCAAGGAGGACGAAATAGAGAAGGTTCGCAAGACAATGATAATAAACGGCGCGCTGAACGCCAAAATCGTCGGACAAAAGCCTGTTACGATAGCGAAGCTCGCGGGCGTGGAGATCCCCGAAGCGACGCGCGTAATGATTGGCGAGGTCGAGAGCGTTGATTTGAGTGAGGAGTTCGCGCACGAGAAGCTCTCGCCGGTACTCGCGATGTATAAGTCAAAGAATTTCGATGACGCGCTCGACAAGGCGGAGCAGCTTATCGCCGACGGCGGCTACGGTCACACATCGTCCGTGTACCTTAACACCGTGACCGACCGGGAAAAGCTCGCGAAATTCGGCGAGAGAATGAAAACCTGCCGCATACTCGTAAACACGCCCTCGTCGCACGGCGGCATCGGCGACCTCTACAATTTCAAATTAAACCCGTCGCTTACATTGGGCTGCGGCTCGTGGGGCGGCAACTCCGTTTCGGAGAATGTGGGAGTTAAGCATTTGCTCAATATTAAGACGGTCGCGGAGAGGAGAGAAAATATGCTGTGGTTCAGAACGCCCGAAAAGGTGTATATAAAGAAGGGCTGCCTGCCCGTCGCACTTGACGAGTTAAAGACGGTCATGAACAAGAAAAAGGCGTTTATCGTAACGGACGAGTTCCTGTACAAGAACGGATATTCAAAGGCTGTTACCGACAAGCTCGATGAAATGGGAATAACGCACACGACATTCTTTAACGTCGCTCCCGACCCGTCGCTTGCGTCGGCGAAGGAGGGCGCGGAGGCTATGCGCGCGTTTGAGCCTGATGTAATTATCGCATTGGGCGGCGGTTCGGCAATGGACGCTGGCAAGATCATGTGGGTGCTGTACGAACATCCCGAAGCCGACTTTATGGATATGGCTATGCGCTTTATCGACATCAGAAAGCGCGTTTACACGTTCCCGCACATGGGCGACAAGGCAACGTTTATCGCCGTTCCGACCTCGGCGGGTACAGGTTCGGAGGTTACGCCGTTCGCGGTTATCACCGACGAAAAGACGGGAATTAAGTATCCGCTCGCCGATTATGAGCTTATGCCCGACATGGCGATAGTTGACGCGGATTTGATGATGAATATGCCGAAGGGGTTAACGTCCGCGTCGGGTATAGACGCGCTCACTCACGCGCTCGAGGCGTATGTGTCGGTCATGGCGACGGAGTTCACCGACGGTATCGCGCTTAAGGCAATTCAGACGATTTTCGATTATCTTCCCACCGCGTACAATGAGGGCGCGGCTAATCCGAAGGCGCGAGAGAAAATGGCGCACGCGTCATGTATGGCTGGTATGGCGTTCGCGAATGCGTTTCTGGGCGTGTGCCATTCGCTGGCACATAAATTGGGCGCGTTCCACCACATACCGCACGGCGTTGCTAACGCGCTGCTCATTACCGACGTAATGCGCTACAACGCGGCGGAGGCTCCGCAGAAAATGGGTACGTTCCCGCAGTACGACCACCCGCACGCGCTCGGACGCTACGCCGAAATAGCCGACTTCCTGCATCTCGGCGGCAGGACTGACGAGGAAAAACTCGAAAGACTTATCGCGAAGATAGAGGAGCTAAAGGAAGCCGTAGGCATAAAGAAAACGATACGCGACTACGGCGTTGAGGAGGATAAATTCCTTGAGACGCTCGACGAAATGACGGAAATGGCGTTCGACGACCAGTGTACCGGCGCGAACCCGCGCTACCCCTTAATGAGCGAAATGAAAGAACTGTATACAAACGCGTATTACGGAAAGGAGAATTGAGATGAATTTGAATAATGTTATCGCGACGCGTCCCGACAAAACCGTTTACCGTGACGGCGACGCGGCAATCAAGGTTTTTGACGAGCATTACAACACCGCCGATGTTTTGAACGAGGCGCTCAACACCGCGCGTATCGAGGAAACGGGACTTAACATTCCGAAGATACGCGAGGTCACGAAAATTGACGGTAAGTGGGCGATAATCACCGACTTTATAGAGGGTGAAACGCTCGCGTCGCTCATGGAAAAGCACCCCGAAAAGGAGGACGAATACCTCGAATTGTTCGTCGACACGCAGATAGAAATTCAGAACAAGTCCTGCCCGATGCTCACGAAAATACACGACAAAATGAACCGCAAAATCTCGGAGAGTGACCTCGACGCGACAACGCGCTACGAGCTGCACACGCGTCTCAACGGCATGAAAAAGCACAAGAAGGTCTGCCACGGCGATTACAACCCGTCGAACGTCATAATCACGCCCGACGGCACGCCGTATGTGCTCGACTGGTCACACGCGACGCAGGGCAACGCGTCGGAGGACGTCGCGAGAACGTATTTGCTGTTCAAGCTCGCGAAAAAGGATGAGCTTGCGGAAAAGTATATCAGACTGTTCTGCAAAAAATCCGACACCGCGCTGCAGTACGTTCAGTCGTGGCTGCCTATCGTCGCAGCGTCACAGCTTGTAAAGAAAAACCCCGATGAAAAGGAATTTCTCGAAAGCTGGATAAACGTGGTTGATTACGAATAATGAAAACGGACGGGGATTTTTCCCCGTTCGTTTGTATAAAGGCTCTATTTTAACAAAATAAAATACCGTGGCGGCAATTAGCGCCGTGCCACGGTATTTTAATAGATTATAACTAATTATTTTTAACAAGTCCGTAGAAAGTATTATTGACCGTTTTTCCGAAAATTTGTGTTCCCGACGCGCTTCCCGAATTTGCCGTTATCGTATACGAGCCGCCGGACGTCATTTCGGGCATTGTCGCGAACATCCAGCTCCATGATGTTTTCGGAACAAACGTAAACGAACCGTCCGCCGTTGTAATCTGAACAGGAGTTCCCGCGCTGCCAGAGCTTGTGCTTTGTCCCGGTCGTCCGCCCATACCGCCGGAGCCGCTTGTTACGGCATAGCCCTGTCCGCTGACGGTCGGCGTTACCGCCATATCGCTCGTACCCGCACCGATAAGCGTTCCGCCTGTTATTCTGAAGTAGCAGCCGCTTGAATCTCCTATGTCGAACACTCCGTTGCCGCCGCTTGTGGGTCCGTTTTCAATCACCATGCCGCCGCTCATTGCAATGCTGCCGTTCGAGTCAACACCATCACCGTTCGCTTCAACATAGTACCGTCCGCCTTTGATATACAGCATACCGTAGGGTGATGAGTCGTCGTTGCCCCAGCCGGGACCCCATCCGCCTGTGCCGCCGCCCGGATTGCCGCCGGGACCGCCGGGACCTGCTGTTAATTCAATATCCGTCGAAGAAAGCGTCGCACCTTCCTGGTAATCGCCAGCCGCATTGATTCCGTCGTCGCTTGCAACGAGATATGTCGTACCGCTGAGCATATTTATAACCGAGCCTTCGATACCCTCGTAAGAAGTCGAAATATCAATATTAAAATCGTCATTCGTACCGTTTTCCGTACCGAGCGTCAGCGTGTAATCCGCGTGAACGCCGTCGTCACCGGTCGCGAGCGTGAAATCGCCGCCTGTAATCGTGACGTTCCAATTTGAATGAATACTGTCGTCCGCGCTGTCGATATTAAATTCACCACCACTTATGTTAAGCTCCGTGTTCGCCTTGATACCCTTGCAGCTGTCAGCGTCGTCGGGTACGGTCGTAGTGTGACCGCCGTTTGTCACAAGGGTAATATTGCCGCCTGAAATGTCAATATTTCCCGTGGTATAATTTGACTTTGTAACGGTCGTGCCGCTCGTCGTTTCAACAAGCGCCTTGCCTGATTGTATGCCGTCGCATTTTGCTGTCGCGTTAATCGTTCCCGCGTCAATATCCGCAAGCTCATACGCCTTAATAAAATCGCCGTCCGCCGAGCCGGTAAGCGTTCCGTCCGTCATGATGAAGCTGCCGCTCGTCGTGATTGCGTCGTCGGACGCGGTAATATCAACCGTGCCGCCCGATATTGTCACAACGCCCGCAATTGTGACGGTTTCCGTTGTTGTGTTGCCGCTGACCGCGTCCGTTGTTTCTCCCGCCTGTATGCCGTCGTAACCGCTGTTGTCGGTTATATCCGTGCTTGTCGCAATTACCGTTATATCAGCCGTATCGGAAACAGTCACGCTTTCGGTTGCTTTGATGCCGTCCTCGCCGGACGTAACATTAAGCTTTCCGCCGCTTATCGTGATTTTGCCGTTGATAAATTGATTTTCAACGACCGCGTCATTTTCTATTACCGGCAGATTTACCTCGTTCGCCTTAATGCCCTCCGTGCCGGAGTTGATAGTAATATCGCCGCCTGTTATCGTGCAGTAATTATCCGCTTGTATTCCGTCGCCCGCCGCGTTAATGTCGAACGTGCCGCCCGCGATTGTGACATAGCCCTTGTCCGCTTCGATTGCGCCTGTAGCCACAATATCCGTATCGATGGCGTCTGACTTAATGCCGTCGCCTGTGGAGGTAACTGTAACCGTTCCTATTGTATCGGTAAATTCCACTCCGTTATCGCCTTTGACCGCGTTATTTACAGCCGTTACGTCAAGATTGGCGCCCTTTTTGATTTTCATATCTGCGCCGCATACCAAGCCGTTTTTGACGTTTCCGTTGACTTTCAGCGTACCCGCGCCGCCTATGTCGAGGTCGCGCTTTGAATAGAAGCAGCCTTTCGGATCCTTTGACGTGGTGTAGCTTGTGTAAGCCGACGTATCGGTAAATGTATTTGTCGTGCCGTCGGCAAGCGTTATTTCTATTTTTCCGCCGCCGGCGTTAAACGGCGCGCTGTCGAAGCAGGTCACGTTTACACCGCGAAGCTCTATATTCACCGTGTCCTTTTTGCCGAGGTCGTCCGATACGACGATCTGACCGTCATCGAGCGTTCCCTCTATGATATAGTCGCCGACTGATGTTATCGTAACTGTATTGCCGTCAACCGTAACGCCGTCCACTCCCGAAGCGTCGATCTCCGTATTTTTCAGATGAATGATCCCGTCGCCGTCAGGTATCGGAGTAGGTGTCGCGTTCGGGTCGGGCGTATTGTCCGGCTCCGCCGTCGGTATAACTGTCGGTGTATTTTTGGGGTTATCCGTCGGCGCGCTTGTCGGTGCCGGCGAGTTTTCCGGCTCTGCTGTCGGAGCTGCCGTCGGTGTGGATTCACCGTAATACTGCTTATCGCAAAGCGGTTTCTGGTTGTTGTCCCAAATAAATATGCTTGCTCCGTCGCCGATACCGGTAAGCTCCGCTACGTATTTCTCTCCTTGTACAGCGTTGTCGGTATGCCATACCGCCGCTTTTTTCAGTGTTGTTCCGTCATACTCCGCGCCTATCACATATATTCCGCCGTCCTCCGGCGCGGCAAATGACACCGAAAGACCGGTTTCCGTTTCCTTAATGCCTATGTCAACACTGTCCGCCAGCGCGGTAATACCGAATATCAGCATAATCGCGGTTAAAATTGATAAAAATTCCTTTTTCATATAATTGTCCCCCGCATCTCAACCGTTTTATCCACTTTGTCAGCTTCCCGAATTATAGCACACATTCCTTAAAATATCCTTAAAATTTATGGAATATATTGAAAACTCCGCTTTTGGAATCACCTCGTATTTTTTCACAATTACGGCTCTTTAGCGATGTCAGGCTTGATACAGGAGAATGACAATGCAGCCGGACTACAAAATACCGACCCGTTTGTTTTCGGCGACAAATTTTATTATACCTGCTGTAAACAAAATCAGACGGAGCGCCTCGAGCCGGGTTCTGTAATTATATTCGGTTCGACATTAAAAATCCCGATAGGTATGTCATCGATACTGTGTTTGTGATATCCGAAATCATAGATTGTACAAGGGACGGGATTGAAAAATATAAGGATTGCGGTTTGTTTTATGATGTTGTCCTGCATAAAATATACCATGGAAGCCATGCTAAAGAGAAGGGCGAAAACCGGATTACAAGCAATAAAATTATAATCGGCGCGAGTTATGAAAAGCCCTGTAACGGAATGTACAGCTTCTTTCCGTGTCATCCGTCAACCAATGAAGAAACCTATAAACGCCCGGAAATAGACAGCTCGCTGCACGATGAAATATCATCTTCTATACAGAGCGCGGGCAAGTATATTGTCAGAAACGGCATGGAGGATACAAAAGCTTTCTGGGAAAAACTGCGTGATTACATATTGGAGCAAGGTTATTGTCTCGGAGTAAAGGCGGAATTGCCGCCGATATTGACTCCGAAGGAAGTGCCGGAATATATAAAAGCTTTAGACTAGGCTTCAACAGGTTGGGAAACAAATCTCAACCTGTTTTTTTTGTATACGGTTATATCTATATGTTGAAATTATTATACAATAATAAATTCAAAAAGCAATAATGGCGCTATGTTTAATATCTTAAGCGGACGGGAGCTGCTGCGTTATGCAGTGAATATTACCGCCGCCATACACTATCTCGCGTGTATGCACCCCGACGATCTCGCGTTCGGGGAACATTTTTCCTATTTGTTCCAATGCAAGTGAGTCGTTTTCGTCATCGTACTGCGGAACTATAACAGCATTGTTGCATATAAGAAAGTTGGCATATGACGCTATACACAGTTCACCTGTTTTTCTCGGCTGAGAGCCGCGGCGTGAGTCTATTGTGCTTGCGTCAGCCATAAGCACCGGCTTTTTTGTGCAGCAGAGCTTATGAATTTTCAGCTTTCTGCCGCGCGCGTCTGTCATGGAGGATAATTGCTCCACGGATTTTTGTGATACGCTGTAAAACGGGTGATTTTTGTCTTCGGTATAAATGCAGCATACCTCGCCCGGGCGCACAAAACACGCTATATCATCGACATGACCGTTTGTTTCGAGCGGATCGATCCCCTCGCTCAGCCACAGAACCTTTTCGCAGCCGAGGTAATCACATAGCTTTTCGGCGATTTCCGCTTTAGTCATATGAGGATTTCTGCCTTTTGACAAAAGACACATTTCGGTTGCAAGCACTGTGCCCTCACCGTCGGTGTGGATAGAGCCGCCCTCCAATACAAAGCCGTCGGTTGTGTAATAATCCGTGCGGGTCAATTCGCATATTTTTTCCGCTATGAGCAGATCCTTATCCCACGGAAAATACAAGCCGTCATATAAACCGCCCCATGCGTTGAAGCCCCAGCTTACGGCGCGTCTGCCTCCTTTGCCGTCAACAAGAAAGGTAGGACCTGTGTCGCGGCACCACGCATCGTTTGAAGACATTTCAACTATGCGTATATTACTGTTCAGTTTTGAACGGCAGTTTTCATATTGGCTGTGCGACGCAAGCATGGTGACCGACTCGAAACGGCTTATCGTTTCGGCGACCTGCGCGTAGCTTTCCTGCGCGGGCTTTGCGCCGAGCCGCCAGTTATCGGTGCGCTCGGGCCATATCATAAAAATTTCGTCCTGCGGCTCAAATTCCGCAGGCATTCTGTAGCCGTCCCGTTTCGGCGTTGAATTTGTTATAATTCGTGACATAACGATCTCCTTAATTCCCGTGGGTGAGAAGTATTTTATACATTTCGGGGCGGCGGTCACGGAAAATTCCCCATTCGCGCCGCTCCCTTGAAAGCGCATCGAGGTCAAATTCATGCGCTATAAATCCCTCGTCGGTTCTGTTCATTTCCTTGATTATTTCGCCGTGATTATCCGTTATAAATGAAGAGCCGTAGAATGTGATATCACCTTCGCGTCCCACTCTGTTTGCGGCGATAACCGGAACCATGTTCGCTGCCGCATGACCGCGCATGACGTTCTGCCAATGCGGTTTGGAATCCTTTTTAAGATACGGCTCACTGCCGATCGCGGTGGGAAAGAAAATCAGTTCCGCTCCCATCAGCGCCATAGCGCGCGCCGTTTCCGGGAACCATTGATCCCAGCATATACCGAAGCCGAGCCTTCCGAAGCGGGTGTCCCATACCTTAAATCCAGTATCGCCCGGAGTAAAATAGAATTTTTCCGCATAAGGAATACCGTCGGGAATGTGCGTCTTGCGGTACACGCCGAGAATTTCTCCGTCCGCATCTATAACGGCAATACTGTTGAACGCAGTGTTTACGCTCCGTTCGTAAAAGCTCACGGGAATCACTGCGCCAAGCTTCCGCGCGAGACTTTGGAACCGTGCTATTGCCGGGTTTTCCTTTGTCGGCACAGCATAATCGAGATATTGGAAATCATGCTTTTGGCAGAAATATTCCGTTTCAAACAGCTCTTGCAAAAGTATAATATCCGCTCCCGCGTCTTTTGCCGCGCAAACAAAGTATTCCGCCTTGTCCAGAGTATCTTCGCGGTTTTTCCCGACGCTCATTTGTACCGCGGCGGCTGTAACCTTTCTCATGTAAATCACCTCAAAAAAACAACGGAGCGATCCCGCCGCTCCGTTGCCATGTTATATACATTATAGTTTTTAAAATGCAATTTTGCAACAGTATTTGTAAAATGTGGTCTGTTTTAATAATAAAAATGGGCAAAAAGAAGTATTTTTTGCGGATTATTTTGGGATATTTTTTACATTTACAAATCCGCCGCGCCGGAGTATAATATAATTTAAGAACAATGGGGTTCCGAATACTCTTTCGGAGGTGTGAGGAATGCTCATTAACGAACTCAATGATTTAATATTTTTCAATAATTTGATTTATAAAATCTATTCCGTTGACGATCTCGGCGATATGCGCCGCGGATTTCTCGAACAGCTCCATTTGACGCTCGATTTTGACGCGTCCGACTTTTATCTCGCGGATAAAAACAATTCAACAGGACTTGCGGAGCCTATCTTCTATAATTACAGCGGCGCGGGCGCGGGTGAATACGACGAGCTTGATTATTCGCGCGGCATTCTCTACAGCGGCAAGTGCATTGTTTACCGCGAGTCCGACATTATTTCGGAGGACGCGCGCGTGCATACCGATTACTATAAAAAGGTATATGAGAAAAACGGCTGGCACTACGCCGTTCAGATGATACTTGCGCGCAGCAAGAGATTTCTCGGCGTTATCACATTTTACAGAAACAAGGGCAAACCTGATTTTTCCAACGACGAGGTTATGATGCTCGATATGCTAAAGGATCATATGGCGTTCAGGCTGTACAGAGAGCTTACTCCGCATGACAAGCGCCCCGTGCGCGATATTGCCGAATTTGCTCAAATTCATTCGCTTACAAAGCGCGAGGTCACCGTTCTGGAGCTTGTAATGGAAGGACTTTCCAATCAAGAGATAAGCGACAGGCTCATAATAAGCGTGCATACGCTTAAGAAACACATACTCAACATTTACAGAAAGGCGGACGTGAATAACAGAATACAGCTTCGCAATAAGGTCGCGGGGCTGAAAAACGACGATTTTGAATACTGATATACTACTTTTGGAGTATAAAAATAAATATTTGTGCTACTTGAAAACCCGAACCGCGAGTG
>CANQQS010000102.1 GCA_947626045.1 uncultured Clostridia bacterium
GCGAGTCCCTGCTCGACAAGCGATTTTACGTACGCCTGATATATCGGCGTGCGCCTCGACTGCATGTACGGACCGTACGCGCCCTTTTCCTCGGTTTCCGACATCATGCCCTCGTCTATCTCTATGCCGAAATCGTTAAGTCCTTTTACGATAAGGCTCACGCCGTTCTCGACCTCGCGCTTTTTGTCGGTGTCCTCGATGCGCAGGTAGAAAATGCCGTTTGTCGTTTTTGCGGCTGTCTTTTCCGTAAACGCTGCGAACAAGCCGCCGAAATGCAGAAAGCCCGTGGGGCTGGGCGCGAAACGCGTCACGACCGCGCCTTCTTCAAGGCTGCGCGGCGGGTAGAGCGCCTCGTAGTCGGCGGGGGTTTTGTCGATGTGCGCGAATAAAAGCTCCGCCATCTGTTTGAAACTGTCCATGTATCTTTTCCTTTCATTTTCGTAATCTATACATACTCCATTATATTATACCTGATTTTCCCTGTAATATCAATACCCTTTTCATGTTTTTTCGGGAATGTGGGGGAAATTGTGATTTATTATGTGTAAAACCCCTCCGTCGGCTTCGCCGACACCTCCCCTAGTAGGGGAGGCTCACAAAATGCGGCGCTCGCCGTAAGGCTCCCCTAATAGGTGAACGACGCTTTAGCGTCGTAGGCATAGAGCTTTGCTCGTATGCCGTAGCAAAGGAGCTGTCACACGTAGTGTGACTGAGGGGTTTAGGACGGGCGACCGCGAGGGTCGCCCCTACACCCGTATTTTATAAATTGCGCGCCGTAGGGGCGACCCTTGCGGTCGCCCGCATTTCGCCCCTAAATCATAATTTACCGAACAGTCCGTAAAAAAATTTATTAAATATATTGACTGACGATAACAAATATGTTATCATACAATAGAAAGAAGGTGTGAGTGTTGTACGAGGTAGAGTTTTACTATGACAAGAACGGGAACTCGGAAATCGTTGATTTCCTCGATAATCTAAAAGCAAAATCAAAAACAAGTAAGACGGACAGAATAAACAGAGAGAAAATCCTTGCCTACATCGGAGCGCTCGCACGATACGGAACGAGAATCGGGAAGCCTTACGTGAAACACATCGAAAATGAATTATGGGAACTGCGTCCGTTGGGAAACAGGATATTTTTCTTTTATTGGAAAGATAATAAATTTGTTCTTTTACATCATTTTATAAAGAAGTCGCAGAAAACGCCGCCGAAAGAAATTGAAAAAGCAAAAAATAATCTCAAGGATTTTTTGGAAAGGAATGATAATCTATGAAACAGGTAAAAACATTTTCCGAGTATATGAATGATGAAGAAAGGGTGTCACCCGCCGAGAGAGAAAAAATAAACTTTGAAATCGAGCTTATTGGGAAAATGGTCGAAGCCCGCGAGCAAAAGGGATTATCGCAGCGCGAGCTTGCCGAAATCAGCGGAGTAAAACAGCCAGCAATCGCAAGGCTTGAAAGTATGAAAACAACCCCGCAAATCGATACATTATTCAAAGTATTAAATCCGTTGGGCTACACTATCTCAATCGTTCCGATCAATGCAAAAAAGTAAAATATAAAGATGATTTGAGAGCAACAAGTCTGTTGCTCTTTTTACTTTTTCGGCAGCTTTTCAAAAGCTTGCAAAAAATAGTGAAATAATGTATAATATCCTTGTCGGAGCAATCCGGCAGGAAAAGGTAAGGCTGAAAACGGTGTAAAACACCGGGCGGTTATGCCACCGAAAACTTCCGAAACGCTAAGTCGAGGAAGGAGGTGGTTGTTATGCGAAAGTACATAATAAGAATTTTAATTTTAACTATTGTATTTTTGCTGACACTTACGCAAAAAGTAAGATAGCCCCCACCGCTAAGTTCGGGCTATCTTGAAAATAGTTCACTTGGCATAACCGTTGGAGGCTTTGCCTTTTTCTTTCTATCTATATTATACTGCTGCTTGGGAGAATTGTCAATAACTTTTTGGCAATTCCGTATATCCTCCTATATCACCCAATCCCACCTGCCGTCGGTGGGGTTGCCGTTTGTAAATTCAAGCTGGGGGCTGCGGACGCTGACGCGCATACCCTCGCTGACGGAATTCACGATAAATGCGTTGCCGCCGATCGTCGCGCCGCTGCCAATCACCGTTTCGCCGCCGAGAATTGTCGTGCCGGAGTAAATCGTCACATTGTCGCCGATCGTCGGGTGACGCTTCACGCCTTTGAGCTGCTGACCCTTGCGCGTAGAGAGCGCGCCGAGCGTTACGCCCTGGTAAATCTTCACATTGTCGCCTATCTCGGTCGTCTCGCCGATTACTATGCCTGTGCCGTGGTCGATGAAGAAATATTTGCCTATCTTCGCGCCCGGGTGAATGTCGATACCCGTCCGGCTGTGCGCGTACTCGGTCATTATTCGCGGTATCATCGGGACTTTAAGCTCCCAAAGCTCGTGAGCTATGCGGTAAACCGTTATCGCGAAAAGTCCGGGGTACGAGAAAATAATCTCGTCCGTGCTGTATGCTGCCGGGTCGCCGTCGTACGCCGCGCGTACGTCGGTTTGCAGGTACTCGCGGATTTTCGTTAAACGTTCAAGGAATTTGTGTACGATCTCGTCCGCTTCCATATTTATCGTAGATTTTTTGCACTCGCTGCACATCTCGATGTTACCGAGAGCCTTCGCGACCTGCTTTTTGAGGTTATACTGTATAAACTCCAGCCGCTCGCCGACAAGGAATTTTATGTACTCGCTCCGCGCCCTGTTCTCGTCAAAAAAGCCGGGGAAAAGGAGCTTGCGTATTTCCTCCACAACCTCGATAAGCGTGTCCTTCGCAAGCATATTTTCCGCGTCAATGCGGTTTGTCGTATCGTCGCTCGAATAGCTCGCGACTATGTCGTCCACAAGCTTTTCCGTTTTTTCGTTCATCGCGCTCACTTCCTTACAAATATATCGTTACATACTATGCTATTATTATAATAAACATTAAATAAAAGGTCAATAGTTTTTTACATACAAACAGCCGCCCCGTTTTTCGGAGCGGCGTGTATTTGCACTTTTTTGATTATTCTGCGGGTGCAGCGCTTGCATCAGCCTCTGCGGCTGCTACAATAGCGTCAATCACAGCGTCATTTTTCGTTACAGTTATGTTGTATTCCGTAACCCACTTTTCAAGCTGTTCCTCGAACAATCCGTTCTCGGCAACACTGTCAATGTCGTCCTTAACGTCCGCGTACGCTTCCTCGAAATAGTCAGGCGACTCCTCAAGGTCGAGACGCTGTATTACGTGGTAGCCGTAGCTTGTCTTTACGAGCGTGAACTCGCCGGGCTGAATTGACTTCGTGCCGTCCTCAAATTCCTGTACCATCGTGCCGTCGGTGAACACGTAGCCGTCGGGGCTGCCTTCCATACCGGGATCCTCGCCGTACTCCTTTATGAGTGCGTCAAAGTCCTCACCCGCCTGCGCCTTCGCGAGCACCTCTTCGGCTTTTGCCTTTGCCGCCGCGTCGTCGGTATCGTCGTCAATGGATATAAGCACATGCTTTGCGCGCAGGTAGTGGTTCTTAAAATAGTCGCGCTTTTGATCGTCCGTAAGCTCGCCCGACTCAACCTTATCCTTCAGTGCGCTTGTGTAGTAGCCCATGCTGACTATAGCGTCAATATCCGTCTCGGTAAGACCGTTTTCCTCAAGAAACGGCTCGTACTTGTCGCCGTAGCTTTCCTTTATCTGGTTCTTGTCGTCCTCCATGCCCTTCTTTGCCTCGTCGTCAAGCTCTATTCCCATAGCTTTCGCAACGGCGATGCGCTTAAAGCCCATTTCGGCTTCCTCGAGAGCCATGTCCTTTGCTCTCGGCGCGTCTTTCAGCTGACCGTTGTACGAGTTAAAGAACAGAGTAAATATTCCGCTGCCCACGCTCTCGCTGCCGACCGTCATCACAACGTTGTCCGCGTTTACCGCGGGCGCCGATGTGACAGACGTCTCCGTATTTTCGGTATTTTCCGCGCCGTTATTCGCTCCGCAGCCAGCCAAAAGAAGCGCTCCCGCTATAATAACCGCAGCCGTTTTCGTAAATTTCATTTCCATTTCTCCTTACATATTAATTTTTATATGGGTATTATACACTACTTTTCCGCATTTTGCAATTCTTTTATCGCAGTTAATAAATTGTTTACAATATTCAAAATCTGCTTATGCTCGCCTTTGAGCGCGTAGCCTATCACGGGGCTGTCGCCGGAGTAGAGCTTTATGCGTCCCTTAAACATGCCGTCAAGTCCCATTACGAGCCGCGCGTCCACGTATTCCGGCTCGAATTTCAGCATGACGGAATCGGCGGTCTGGTTTATCTCGTACACGCCGCACTCCTTCGCCGGTATTTTAAGCGACGCGACCGCGATAATGTTCATTACCGGCGCGGGTATGTCGCCGAAACGGTCAACAAGCTCGTCCTCAATCTCGTAGCGGTCGTCCTCGCTCTCTATCGCGGCAATTTTCTTGTACATTTCTATTCTTTGGTTATGGTTCGTTATATATTCCTCCGGCAGGTACGCGCTCACGCTCACGTCAACCGACACATCGCGCTTTTCCTCGGTCTTTACGCCGCGCGCCTCGTCCACGCTCTCCTTTAAAATGCGGCAGTACATGTCGTAGCCGACCGCGTCCATGTGACCGTGCTGCTCCGCGCCCAGAATGTTGCCCGCGCCGCGTATTTCAAGGTCGCGCATCGCTATCTTAAATCCGGAGCCGAACTCCGTAAACTCCTTTACGGCGCGCAGACGCTTTGACGCGACCTCGGACAGTATCATGTCGCGGCGGTACGTCAGATACGCGTACGCCGCGCGGTTCGAGCGTCCGACGCGTCCGCGCAGCTGATAAAGCTGTGCAAGTCCCATTTTGTCGGCGTTTTCTATTATTATCGTGTTCGCGTTCGGTATGTCGAGACCCGTCTCGATAATCGTCGTGCAGACAAGCACGTCGGTGTTGCCGTTTACCATGTCGTACATTATATCCTCGAGGCTATCCTCTTTCATTTTTCCATGCGCGACGGCTACCCTTGCGTCGGGGAACTGCGACTGTATCCACTCGGCGCGGCGGTGTATGCCCTGCACGCGGTTGTAAAGATAAAACACCTGTCCGCCGCGCGAAAGCTCGTTGCGTATCGCGTCCGTTATTACGGCGGGGTTGTCCTCGAGAACGTATGTCTGTACGGGGTAACGGTTCTCGGGCGGCTCGGTGAGTACGCTCATGTCGCGCACGCCCGTCATCGCCATGTGGAGCGTGCGCGGTATCGGCGTGGCTGTCATGGTGAGTACGTCGATATTCTTTTTAAGCTCTTTGAGCCGCTCCTTATGCTCAACGCCGAAACGCTGTTCCTCGTCTATTATTAAAAGTCCCAGGTCTTTAAATTCCAAATCATTTGACAGCAGACGGTGTGTGCCTATTATAATGTCTATCTCGCCCGTTTTAAGCTGCTTTAATATGCGCTTTTGTTCCGCCTGTGTGCGGAAACGCGACAGCATTTCGACCTTTATCGGGAAGTTTTCCATGCGCTTTAAAAACGTTTCGTAGTGCTGCATGGCAAGGATAGTCGTCGGGCAGAGGTACGCCGCCTGTTTCGAGTCGCTGACGGCTTTGAACGCGGCGCGCAGCGCGACCTCGGTCTTGCCGAAGCCCACGTCGCCGCAAAGGAGTCTGTCCATCGGCTTCGTGCTTTCCATGTCAGCTTTAACCTCTTCAATCGAGCGGAGCTGATCCTCGGTTTCCGTGTACTCGAAGGTGTCCTCAAAATCGCGCTGCCACGGCGTGTCCGCGCTGAACGCGAAGCCTTTCGCTCTTTCACGCTCGGCGTAAAGCGCGACGAGCTTTTTCGCAAGCTCCGCCGTTGACTGCTTTACGCGCTGCTTAGTCTTGCTCCAGTCGCTGCCGCCGAGACGGCTCAAAGTAAGGTGCTTGCCCTCGCTGCCGACGTACTTGTAGAGCATGTTGAGCTGGTCTATCGGTATATATAAAATGTCTGTACCCTTGTACTGTATTTTAAGGTAGTCCTTCGTCACGCCGCCGACCGTTATTCGCTGCGTGCCGACGTACTTGCCTATGCCGTGCGTGCGGTGTACAACGTAGTCTCCCGCGCTGATGTCGGTGTAGTTCTTTATGCGGTTCGTATTGTCAATCTTGCGGCGCGTGCGGCTCTTTTTCGTTTCGAAGATTTCACGGTCGCTTACAAGCACGAATTTAAGCTCGGGATACTCAAAGCCCTTGCTCATGTCGCCGCGCATTATAACGGTGTCGCCGCGGTAAAATTTCACGTCGGAGCTTTTTTCGTACGCAAATTTCGCGCGTATGCCCCGTTCCTTCAAAACGCCCGCGAGGTTCTCGCCGCGTCCGCGCGAAGCCGCAAGGATCACGACGGTGTAGTTCTGCTCCTGCCACTTTTTGAGGTCGTCGTAGAGGTATTCTATTTTGCCGTGGAATGAGATGGTCGTTTTCGTCACGAACGTTTCGAGGCGCTTGTATTTAAAGTCGCACGTAGAATGTGACAGCGCGTCGAGCGCGACGAGCCGCTTTTCCGACAGTTCCGTCACAATATCTCTGTACGAGCGGCAGAACGCGTCCTTTGCCGCGCTAAGAATGTTCTTGTCCTTAAGGTCTGTTACGCGCTCCGCCATGTCACGCTCAAAGCTCACGCCGCGCTCGCATATGCGCTTGGGATCGATTATGAACACGAGGTCGTCAGACGTGAAATAGTCCGCGACGGACGGTATCTTGTCGTACACGAGCGACACGTACTTGTCGAGAGACGGGAAGTAACGCGTTTCGTTAAGGCTCTCGATGTCGGCGTTCGTCGTTTCAACAAAAACGCTCTCGTCGCTCTTTTTGCGCTTCGCGCTTTTTATGCGCTTTTCAAGCTCCAAAATAAGCGCGGCGCGTTTTTCGTCGGTCAGCGTTATCTCGCCCACCGGTGACACCGTGGCGCTGTCCACCTTATCGAGCGAACGCTGCGTATACACGTCAAACTCCCTTACGGAGTCGGTTTCGTCGTCAAAAAACTCCACGCGGTACGGGTTGTCGCAGCCGGGTGGGAACACATCGAGTATACCGCCGCGCACCGCGAACTGACCGACGCCCTCAACGGCGTCCTCGCGGGTGTAACCCATTATAACAAGACGCTCCGAAAGAGCGTCCAAATCAAATCGCTTCCCCACCTCAAACGTCACGCAGAGGCTCTTAAATTCCTCCTTGTCAGCCGTAAACTGCAGCACCGCGTCAAGGCTCGTCACAACGACATAGCCCTTTTCGGAGACAAGTCTGCGCAGCACGCTTATACGCGCGTGCTCGTTTTGTCTGCCGGACGTTTCGATGTTATGGAACACGTATTCCTTCGACGGGAAGTACAGCGCGCTGTCGGTGTAAAGCAGTAGGTCGGAATACATTTTCCGCGCCTCGGTGTCGGTGTAGCAAATTACGAGCGCGGAAACGCACAGATCACCCGCGAGGGAACAGATTAGCTGTCCCTGCGCCGACTCCGTTATGCCCGCGACCGATACCGCGCCTTCGTCGATATTCTCTTTTATGCCGATGTAAGGCTTGTAGTCTGATAAAATGTCGGAAAATTTCATGTTATTTACCGTTAAACTTGTTCATCGCGCTTTCCGCGCCGTTTTTGATGATTTCCTCAACCGCGCCGCACGCCCTTATTATAGCGTCCTCCATTACAGGTATCTCGTCCTTCGCAAAGCGTCCCAGCACGTAATCGGCAAGGCCGCCGCCCTCGCGCTTCGGCGCGCCCACGCCCATTTTGACGCGCGGGAACTCGTTGCTGCCGAGCAGGTAGATTATGGATTTAAGTCCGTTGTGACCGCCCGCGCTGCCCTTTGCGCGCACTCTTATTCTGCCCGTTTCGAGAGAAATGTCGTCGTTTATCACTATTACACGCTCCGGCGGCACCTTGTAAAACCGTGCCAGTTCCGCGACGCTCTCGCCGCTCAGATTCATGTACGTCTGCGGCTTTGCGAGGTATACCTTCTCGCCGGCGATAACTCCCTCGCCGTACACGGATTTGAATTTGAGCTTTTTTATTTTTATGTTGTGCTTGTCGGCGATGTAGTCTATCGTGTGGAAACCGATGTTGTGGCGCGTCATGTCGTATTGCGCGCCCGGATTGCCGAGACCGACTATGATATACATGGTGTGTTCCTTTCGTTTTTATGGATTTGTGTGTGGTTATGGAGGGACGTCGAGGGCGCCGTCCCCTACACCCGTAATTTGAAATTGTGCGCCGTAGGGGCTGGCGCCCCGACAGCCCGTTTCCGTAGGGGCGAACCATGTTCGCCCGTCAAAACCCCTCAGTCACACTACGTGTGACAGCTCCCCTAGTAGGGGAGCCATACGCTTGCGTGTGGTAGGCGTGTTCGCTTGCGAACAAACGCCGTAGTAAGGGGAGCCAGACGGCGCGCCGCATATCGTAAGCCTCCCCTACTAGGGGAGGTGGCATTTGCGCAGCAAATGACGGAGGGGTTTACACCACTAAATCACAATTTATCACTACTCCCCGCGTTTATCCTTCCATGTGTTTTTATTTATCTGGCGCTGTCGTGCTATTGCGAGGGCGTTATCGGGGATGTCGTCGGTAATCGTGGAACCGGCGGCGATATACGCGCCGTCGCCGACGCTGACGGGCGAAACGAGATTGGTATTGCAGCCGATAAAGCAGTCGTCGCCTATCGTCGTGCGGAATTTCTTTTTACCGTCGTAATTGCACGTAACAGTGCCGCAGCCGAAGTTTACGCGCTCGCCCACGTCGCTGTCGCCGATGTAGGTGAGATGTGATATTTTTGTGCCGTTGCCTATGGTCGAGTTCTTGACCTCGACAAAATCGCCGACCTTCACGTTGTCGCCTACGACGCAGTTCGGACGCACGTATGCGAACGGTCCGACGTTCGTGTTTCTGCCTATCTTTGAGTTCAAAATCACGGAGCTTAAAATATGCGCCCCATCGCATATCTCGGATTTATCCATGGTCGTCGTGCCGCCTATGTAACAGCCCTCGCCTATCACCGTGCCGCTCTTTATCGCCACGCAGCCGTCTATCTCGGTGTCCGCGCCTATCGTTACGCCGTCCTCGATACATACGCTGTCAATGTCGCGTATCGTCACGCCCGCGCGCATGTGCTTTTCGTTTATGCGGCGGCGCATTATTTTTTCAGCCTCGTAAAGCTGCACTCTGTCGTTTATGCCGCGTATCTCGTCGTTGTCGGCTATGGCGTATCCGCCGACCTTCTCACCGGCGGCAAGGAGTATCTCAAGCGTATCGGTGAGGTAATACTCGCCCTGCGCGTTGTTCGGCGTGAGCTTTGTGAGCGCGTACGCGAGCGACTGCGCGTCAAACACGTACATGCCGGAGTTTATCTCGTTTATCTTCTTTTCTTCATCTGTCGCGTCCTTCTGCTCGACGATTTTTTTAACGCCGCCGTCCGCGCCGCGCACTATTCTGCCGTAACCTGTCGCGTCGGGGAGTATAGCTGTTATGACGGTTGCCTTGTTGCCGCTTGTTCTGTGGTACTCCACCGCGTCCTTTATCGCGCCGGCTGTCACAAGCGGAGTGTCGCCGTTCAAAATCACGATTTCACCGTCCGCACTTTTTATAAAGTCCATCGCCTGCATTACGGCGTGACCGGTACCCTTCTGCTCCGCCTGCAGCGCGTATTCGCACGCGTCTCCGAGCGTTTCCTTTACCATATCTGCGCAGTGTCCGACAACGGCGCACACCTTGTCCGCGCCCGCCGCCTTCGACGCGTCTATGACCCACATCGTGAGCGGCTTGCCGCATACCGTGTGTATTACCTTCGGGCGGCTCGATTTCATTCTCGTACCCATGCCCGCCGCCAAAATCAGTGTTGAAAAGCTCATGTTTATCCTCCTTACAGTACCATGTTCCTTACAATTTCCGTATCCTTTTGTATCTGCTTTACAAGCTCGTCCGCGCCCGCAAATTTAATATCGCCGCGCAGACGCTTCGCAAAGCTTACGCGTATGTATTCGCCGTAGATGTTTTCGTCAAAGTCGAGTATGTGGCTCTCTATCGTGACATTGCGTGCGCCGAACGTCGGGTTTTTGCCGACGTTTAT
>CANQQS010000103.1 GCA_947626045.1 uncultured Clostridia bacterium
GTGAAGGTATAAGTCGTATTATCGGAATATCCTAAAAACTGGAAAAAATTTGCGAAAAAACGGCATAGGTAAGCCATTTGATAAAAATTTAACGAAAAATGCGATTTTCATTTATAAATACTTTTCAGATTAAAAGCGAAAAAAGGGTAAAAATCGGGTCGTTCGCATTTTAAACAAAAAACACTGTAAATTACACATAAAATTTATAAAAACTACTTTAAAATTTGTTCAAAATATGGTATTATGAATACAATAATCACTATGCTCTAAAGCAGAGTATACAAAATGTGATATGTAAAATATCAGAGGGAGGACTGCGAAATGTTCAAAAACTTAAAGAAATTGGGTATTTTTACCCTGGTTCTTGCGCAGGTTGCGGCTGTAGGTATTGCGATGCCGACAAGCGCGGGAGCATTTGCGGGTTCGGCGTCGACGAGAAACATGGAGAAGCTCGACCGCGGCGTTGTTGCCACAAAGATTGACAGCGGCGTGCTTGTTTCATGGAGAAGACTCGCGACAGAGCCGGCTGACACATCATTCACACTTTACAGAAATAAGGAAAAGATTAACGAAGGCGCGGTAACAAACTTTGTTGACGCGCAGGGTACGGTAAACGACAAGTACACTGTTGTAGCCAACGGTGAAATGTCGGCTCCCGCTTCGGTATGGGAGAAGGGTTACCTCGACATTCCTCTGCATGACACGCCCGAAAGCGATGTTGTACAGATGGACAGAAACGGCGTTTATATCGGCGCTTACGCACCGGGCGACTCGTCCTACGGCGACCTTGACGGCGACGGTCAGTACGAGATTGTAATGCTCTGGAACCCGTCAGACGCGAAGGACGCGGCTACAACGGGCAGAACCGGTAACGTTTATATGGACGCTTACAAGCTCGACGGTACGTTCATGTGGAGAGTTGACATGGGCTTCAATATCCGCGCGGGTCAGCATGACACAATGCTCAACATTGCCGACTTCGACGGCGACGGCGCGGCAGAAGTTATGGTAAGAACAGCCGACGGTACAATCGACGGTACGGGCAAGATGATCGGCGACGCCGAAAAGGGTACAACATATGAAAACAGCTGGGCTGCTTTGAACTATGGTAAAAACCTTCAGGGTCCGCTTTATGTAACGTGCTTCGACGGTGAAACGGGCGCTGCTCTCGATACAATCGACTATTTCCCGAACAACATTGTCGGCTCTATGCAGACATGCTACAGCTTCGGTGATGACTTCGGTAACCGCTGCGAAAGATACAACGGTACTGTAGCTTATCTCGACGGCGTAACTCCGTCCGCTGTATTCGCGAGAGGTTATTACTTCGGTAAGAATATCTCGACACCGAACGGACGTACGGGCTGCGCGGCTTACAGCTTCAAGAACGGCAAGCTCTCAATGGACTGGTCATTCGATACGGCTGAAAGCGAGTACAACGGCTATATAGGTCAGGGTAACCACCAGATCGAAGCCGGCGATATTGACGGCGACGGTAAGGATGAAGTTGTTTACGGCGCTCTCGCTTGGGACGACAACGGCAAGATTCTCTGGTGCACATACCAGGAGCATGGTGACGCTATGCACCTCGGCGACTTCGACCCGACCAAGGAAGGTCTCGAATTCATGAAGGTTTACGAGGACTACGGCGCTGACAGCGAAGTATTCGGTCTCAGCAGCAAGCAGCTCTCACCGTTTATCACATCGAACACAATGTTCAAGAACTCGGCTGCGGCAGCTGAAGGCGGCGCTCCCGAGGATCGTCATCAGTGGGGCGGCAGTGTTCAGAACGCTAAGACGGGTGAATTCTATCAGATGCACAACGGCGTTAAGGATACCGGCCGTGGTATGATCGGTAACATCGGTTACGGCGATTCCTACTATGTAATGTGGGGCGCAGGCTCGATGGGTTACTGGGATGACAAGGGTAACGAACTTCCCGACCTCGGCGCTTCGATGAACGGCAGAATTTACTGGGACGGCGACCTCCAGGATGAGCTTCAGGATCACAACGGTACGGAAGTTACACTTACAAAGTGGAACGACGATACAAAGAAGTTTGACGAAATATTCAAGGGTGAGGGTTCGCACTCGATCAACGGTACAAAGGGTAACGTAAACCTCCAGGCTGACCTTCTCGGCGACTGGAGAGAGGAAATCGTTTCCTATGCTATTATAGGCGAGAATACGGAAACATCACCGATGACAATCAAGGGTGACTATGACGCTGATGTAAACGTTGATATGAAGAAGACGGTATATCAGTACTCTTTGAGAATCTTCGAGACACCGTATCCGACGGATTACAACTTCTACACGCTTGCTCACGACGACATTTACAGAAACTCGTCGGGATGTAACTCGAACTGCTACAACCAGCCGCCTCACATCAGCTGGTACATGAACGATAAGATCGCGGGTTCGACATACACAACTCAGCCGGATGCTAACGTAAAGCTTGTAAACAACAAGTATACGCCGGTTGCGTTTAACGAGTCGCTTCTCCCCGAAGCAGGTTCATCGTCAACACCTTCGACACCTTCGACAGGCGAGACATTCTCGGATATAAGCACTCACTGGGCTAAGGATTATATCCTTAAGATGAACGGTGCAGGCGTTATCAACGGTATGGGCGACGGCACATTCCAGCCGGACGGCACTGTTACAAAGGGTCAGTTCGCTACTCTTATCGTAAACGCTCTCAAGCTCGATGTTGACACATCGCTCGCAAGCGAGCATTGGGCAATGCCTTATGTAAAGGCTGCTCAGGACGCCAACCTCATTGCTGAGGATATTCCGTTCACGCTTGACCAGTTCGATGTAAACATCACGAGAGAAGAAATGGCTTCGATGGTTGCAAAGGCTGCGGCTTACAAGGGCATTAACGCTGAGCCTGCCGCTCAGAACGCGTTTATAGACGAAGGCGACATTGCGGCATGGGCTGCGACGGATGTTAAGAACGCTGTTGCGCTCGGTATCATCAACGGTATCGACACAGATGCAGGTCTTACATTCCAGCCGAAGGCTAACGCTACAAGAGCGCAGTCGGCTACAATGCTTTCAATGCTCTGGGATTTGATCCAGTAATAACGGCATAATTTAAGAGGACGCTTCGTGCGTCCTCTTTTTGTGTCTTGCAGATTGGTGTGCGCTTGACTATAGGCGCGAACTGTGGTAAAATACCGTTATTGAAATTGACGGAGTAATAAAAGCGGTGAATTTATGGACAGGACTGAAATTGAGGATTTTGCCGTAAAATTGAATAAGGACGATGTACTCCGCGCCATGGGCTGCAAAGAGAGCGGTGCGGCGCGCGACATGGCGTCACGCTGTTTCGATGAGCTTCAAAACGAGTTTGCGGCTGCGGCAGAGCCGTATGCCGCGGCGGTAACGGAAAACGACAAAATATACTGCCTGCTCACGCTCGGTGACGGCATAAGCAGACTAATCGACTGTCTTTTCGCCGATGGTGAGGCGGTGAAGGGTCTTGTCGCGGACGCTATGGCTGACGCGTACCTTTTTGAAATTGACAAGCTGCTTACGGAGCGAATAAAGCGCGAGTGCGCCGTGATGAACGTCGGCGTGGGTAAACGCCTGACCGCTCCTGACGACTTTCCGCTTTCGGAGCAGACCGTTATTATATCGAAAATCGGCACGAGCCGCGTCACGGTGACGGATGCGTTTATGTTAAATCCCGTAAAAAGTATGGCTTACGCGCTGGAGCTTACCGATGACCGCGCCGTTTTCAACGCGCAGCACGACTGCTCGAAATGTACCGCGAAGGACTGTCCTATGCGTAAAACAGAGTTTAAAGGCGAATTTTCGATTTTGTCGGGCTACAGTTACGCGCCCGAAAACGCGGTCGGCTCGGCGGTATGTATAGACATCGGCACTACAACGGTCGTGTTTGAATATATAGAAAACGGAAAAGTAACCGCGTCACACAAGGTTATAAATCCGCAGCGGCGGTTCGGTCACGACGTTATCTCGCGTATAGAAGCCGCGAATCGCGGCAGAGGTGCGGAGCTTGCGTCCGACATACGCTACGTGCTGATAAACGGTTATAACGAGGTGACGCGCGGCAAAACGCCCGACAGAGCGGTAATAGCGGCGAACACAACAATGGTGCATCTGCTCATGGAATACGACTGCGCGCCGCTCGGACAGTACCCGTTTACCGCGCG
Organism: uncultured Clostridia bacterium; assembly: GCA_947626045.1. Lineage (GTDB taxonomy): Bacteria > Bacillota > Clostridia > UBA1381 > UBA1381 > Hominilimicola. The sequence continues at coordinate 4,185 of CANQQS010000103.1, forward strand.
GACGGACACGATTAAAACGACATTTGACAAAGTGACCGCCTCACAGTGCGCGCCCGTTCCGACGCTTATATTCGGCGGCATTTCCGCGTTTGTTGGCGGCGACATCACGAGCGGACTGTATATGTGCGATTTTGATTTGTCGGACAAGGTTAATCTTTTTATCGACCTCGGCACGAACGGCGAAACAGTTATAGGCAATAAGGATAAAATGCTCGCCGCGTCAACCGCAGCAGGTCCGGCGTTTGAGGGCGGACTTATTTCGTGCGGCACGGGCAGCGTAGACGGCGCTGTATGCTCGGTACAGCTAAATCCGCCGCGATTTACCACGATAGGCGGTAAGCCGTCCGTCGGTATATGCGGCACGGGCATAATTGAGCTTGTGTCGGAAATGAAAGATTGCGGCGTTATCGACGGTACGGGTAAGCTTTGCGATAAATATTTCGCGTCGGGCTTCCCCGTTACGGACAAAATAACGTTCACCCAAAACGACATACGACAGGTTCAGACCGCGAAAAGCGCGGTGCGAGCCGGAATAGAGTGTCTTATGCGAGCGTACGGCGCAGAGTACAGCGATATAGGCACGGTTTACATCGCCGGCGGCTTCGGTTACGGACTGTCGGTAAAGAAGGCGTGCAATATCGGTCTGCTGCCGCCGGAGCTTGCGGACAAGGCGGTTTCGGTCGGCAACAGTTCGCTCGGCGGCTGCGTGAAAATGACCGCGCGCGGTGACGGAGAAGAAAGGATAAAACGCATACAAAGCGTGTCGTCCGACCTGCCGCTGGCGGCGGACGGTGAATTTAACAAGCTTTACATTAAATATATGAATTTTTAAGGGGAGATTTTTATGCTGTACATTGGTTGTCACTTATCCGCGTCGAAGGGATATATGCACATGGGCAAGGAGGCTGACGGTATCGGCGCGAACACGTTCCAGTTTTTCACGCGCAATCCGCGCGGCGGCAGCGCGAAAGCGATCGACGAGGACGACGTTAAAGAGTTCCTCGCGTTTATGAAGGAAAAGAACTGGAAATATATCCTCGCTCACGCGCCGTACACGTTAAACGCGTGCAGCGCGAAGGAGGAAACGCGCGATTTCGCGCTCCGCACAATGAAGGACGACCTCGCGCGTATGGAGTACACGCCCAACCAGCTTTACAACTTCCACCCCGGCAGCCACGTGGGACAGGGAACGGAAATTGGTATTGAGCTTATAATAAACCAGCTTAACGAGTGCCTTACGCCCGACATGACAACGACCGTGCTGCTCGAAACGATGTCGGGCAAGGGCAGCGAGGTCGGCGGTAAATTTGAAGAACTCCGTGCGATAATCGACGGGGTAAAGCTAAGCGACAAGCTCGGCGTATGCCTTGACACGTGCCACATCTACGACGGCGGTTACGACATTGTAAACGACCTCGATGGCGTTCTTGACGAGTTTGACCGCGTGATAGGTCTTGACCGCTTAAAGGCAATACACATGAACGACAGCAAAAACCCGTTCGAGAGCCACAAGGACAGGCACGAAAAAATAGGCGAGGGCAGCATAGGCTTTGACACTATGGTTAAAATCATAAACCACCCGCGGCTTCAGGGCATACCCGTATTTCTTGAAACGCCGAACGAGCTTGACGGCTACGCGAAGGAAATAAAAATGCTCAAAGACGCGTATAACGGCTGATTCTGTTACAGAATCGGTCGTTTTAAATTTTACGGCAATTTTGTATTGACAATATATCAATAAATCAGTATACTGAAAAAAATAACAAATCGGAGGTCACCGCCATGGGACAGATTTTGATTGGTGAGAATAACATTACATTTTCAATGAGAGATAAGCTGGTGCGCGTCGAGCCGTACGGCAAAGACAGTATTCGCGTCCGCGCGTCGCGAAATACAACGCTTTCGGACGAAACGTGGACGGTCATACCGCCCTCCGAGACTAAGTGCGATATAACCGGAGACGCGGATAAAGCCGTGCTTACGAATGGGAGCCTGTCGGTCGAGCTTACAAAAATATGGTGCGATTATCAGCTCGTATTCTATAAAAACAATAAGGAAATTCTCCGCACAAGAAAAGAGGACGACGGCATTTTCCGCCATATCGAGGGAAATAATTACCAAGTAAAAGCCGTTTTTGAAACAAATGACAGCGAGCATTTTTACGGTCTCGGTCAGGAGCAGCAAAGCTGCTTCGACCGCAAGGGCGGCTCGTATGATTTGATACACTATAACACAAAAAGCTCCATGCCGTTCGTCTATTCGTCGCTCGGCTACGGTTTTTTGTGGAACAGCCCGGGAACGGGACGCTGCGAGCTTACGCGCAATCACACATTATGGACATGCGACAGCGCGTATCAGGCAGACTACATAATTATCGGCGGCGACACTCCGGCGGACGTAATGCAAAAATACTGCGCGCTTACCGGCTTCGCGCCGAAATTCCCCGAATGGGCGGCGGGCTTCTGGCAGAGCAAAATGCGCTATGAAAGCCAAGACGATTTAATGGCGGTCGCGAGAGAATACAAAAAGCGCGGTCTGCCGATCAGCGCGATCGTTATAGACTTTTTCCATTGGACGGAGCAGGGCAACTGGGAGTTTGATCCGACGCTTTGGTACGACCCGAAAGCGATGTGCGACGAGTTAAAATCGCTCAATATAGAGCCTGTTGTGTCGATTTGGCCCACGATAAACCCGAACAGCAAAAATTACGCGTATATGGACAACAACAATATGCTCGTCCGCACGGAAAACGGACAGTACGGCATTTTCCCGTTCAACGGTCAGCAGACGTATATCGACGTGACAAACCCCGCGACGCGCGCCTTTCTGTGGGAGCAGGCGCGGAAAAATTATTACGAGTACGGCATAAAAACGTTCTGGCTCGACCAAGCCGAGCCGGAAGTCCACCCGCAGCAGTTTGACAATTTAAAGCTCCATATAGGAAACGGCGCGCAGACGGCGCTACTGTACCCATACTACTACGCGAAAACGTTTTACGACGCGTTAAAAGCCGAGGGCGAGGAGGACGTCGCGCTTCTCATACGCGCGGGCTACCCGGGCAGCCAAAAATTCGGCACGGTCGTATGGAACGGCGATATTCCCTCGACATTCCAGGCGCTGCGCCAAAGCGTAGTGTCGGGCTTGTCAATGGCGATGTGCGGTATTCCGTGGTGGAACAGCGACATAGGCGGCTTCCACGGGGGCGATATTGAAAGCGATTATTTCCGCGAGCTTATAGTCCGATGGTTCCAGTTCGGCGTGTTCTGCCCCGTAATGCGGCTTCACGGCACGAGGATAAAGCCGAAAAACCATGTTGACCGCCACCCCGAGGTACTCGAAAAAAGCGGCGGCGACAACGAGATATGGAGCTTCGGCGAGAAAAATTACGGCATATTAAAAGACCTGCTCGAGCTGCGCGAACGGCTCAAGCCGTATATCATCAGGCATATGAATATAGCGTCGGAAACCGGTACGCCGATAATGCGCCCGATGTTCTTCGATTTCTGTGAAGATGAAAACTGCTATACCCTTGACGACCAGTATATGTTCGGCTCGGATATTCTGTTTGCGCCGATTTTAAATGAAGGACAAACGGAACGCCGCGTGTATCTCCCGAAGGGCGCATGGGTGAGAACGACCGATAAACAGGAATTTGACGGCGGACAATTTGTATCGTGCACCGCGAATATTGATGAGTTTATCGCGTTTGTCAAAAAAGACAGCGGCGCGATTGAATATTTTGCGTAAGCCGAAACGAATAACATTTTCACATACACAAAAACAGCGTTCACACGGAACGCTGTTTTTGTATTAAAATATAACAAATATCAGAGTGTTACTCCTTGATATGTAATATACACTGTACGGCTGTCACCGTCCCACTCTACATCACAATACGCCAATTCAGCGATTGCCCTGACAGGAACAAGGAGTCTGTCCGATACTGTTATAGGAGCAACATCACATTCATATTCCTTATATTCGTTAGCGGTAAAAACACTTTTCTATTTAAGCTGTTACATTAACTGATATGACATCTCCAACCTTATTGTCATAATCATAACTGTTAAATTTACCATTATTAACATAATAGAGAGTACCATCAACAATTATATCGTTATTGTTACGATTAAAATCCTTTCTAGGGTCATCTGACACTGTTTTTGTTTGAATATTGTATATTTTCCCTCCAGAAAGTTGTAATGTATTATCAGATATTTTTCTAGAGTACCCGTTCCACCATTCCGAAACAGTATCTGTTAATTCCATAACCCAATTTCCGTTTGTATCGATAATGCCAAAGAATTGAGTACCTGCATCGTTATATACAACTATTCCGCAATATCCGTCTATAAACATTGGTTTATCATCATAATCTGATACCGCAGTTACAGCTTTATATTGACTTAAATCTATTTTCTCATTTAGGTTTACATCATAAAACTTTTGTGTTTCTTTATTGAAAAATAAACCGCATGAATATGGTAAAGCATCATCTAAAATGTCTTCGCCGTCTTTGCTATATAAATAATTACCATGAACATCACGTATATTATGTCCAACATTCTGATTTACAACTGCATATCCATCAATAAATTTTGCCTCTCCTTCTCCTTTACGGAATTTTGTGAATGGTTCTCCATCCGCTTCAAATATTTCCTGTGTATCAACATTGATACATAGTGTTTCTATCATACAAACATTGCTGCCTATATACCTAGCATGAGACGCATTAAGTAATTTATCTAACCAATTAGAGCTTTTTTTGTTGATATTAGGGTTATTACTGTCGAACTGAACAATAGGTTCTTCGGCTTCATTATATGCAGTAAATATGACGCGCGAAGCTTCAGGCGTTTCCTCGCGTCTTCTCACCCATACTACATCCTTATCCTCCATTTTGCATACGCCTAAAAGCTTCTCGTGTGCCTCATCTTTTACAAAATGATTCGTTAAATCATTACCGTAAATATCATATAGTATATCTGGACTCGCCATAGCGGCTGTTCTGCCCTCCATATCGGTTGCTGTGTACAAGTACAAAGACTTTAATTTCGCATCTTTTAGTCTTTGTGCGTTTCCATTAGCATCAGTCACATATTTTTCTCCTGTTTTAGTAGTTAGAAGAAACAAGTCATCTCTATCTAAATATGATACACTTGTAAAATTATCTTCAATAGATATAGGTTTTTTAGTCGGAGCAGCAGTTGTAACCGGTGCGTGAGTAGCGGGCATGAGGGCTTTTTCTGAATTTTCAGCCTTATTACTATATCCGCAACCGGAAATTATTAAAGTTACTAATAAAATTAAAGATATTAACATATTTTTTTCATTTTGAGTACCCCCTTATTTTGTTATTTAATATTTTCCTTGATAATATCACAAAATGAGATAAAAGTCAATATCTCAAAACGAGATATTATATTATGGTTTTATAAAATCATAGGAGCAAAAAAATGAGACTAAAAGATTTAAGAGAGGACAGAGATTTAACACAAAGCTATATTGCCGAGAAACTGCATATAAAACAAAACACTTATTCAAACTACGAAAACGGCAACAGGGAAATACCTATTACCGCTTTAATTAAACTTGCGTCATTTTATAACACATCTGTTGATTATATTCTTGAATTAACAGACGAACAACGTCCATATCCGAGGAAAAGAAAAATTAATGTTGCATAGCAACAGCAGTGTTCACATAGAACTCCGTTTAATTCTGACGAAAATTATTCACAAAAAGACCGCCGCATTTCGCATAAGATTGGTTAAAGTTTAATATTGTATCTTGCGGGCAAATGTGTTAAAATATTATCAAAGATTGTTAAAAATTTATCAATCGCACAAGGAAAGGATATGATATTATGGGAAA
>CANQQS010000104.1 GCA_947626045.1 uncultured Clostridia bacterium
TTTTCCTTGTACGCGTAGGCAAGGCTGTCCTTGTCCGTGTCGTTGCAGCCCTGGTACCACAAAATACCCTTTACGTTGTGCGACGGCATTTTGTCAAAGCAGGACTTCAGCGCGGCGATCAAATAGCCGCTGTTAGCGTCATTGCGTATTCCGTCCACCCACTGATACGTGTACGTTCCGCCCACGGACGACTGAACTATTCCGACAGGTACATTCTCGCTCGCGGCTATTTCACGCGCGAAGCTCGTCACCGGAGACGTTCTCACGCCCGTTTTAAAGAATCTGCCCTCGCCTGCGGGGTGGCTCATTTTCTGCCACGCGCAGTCCTCGGGGAAAATTATGTGCATATTATCGTTGATCGGGTCGTCCGTATCGGGTTTAAATCCGTCCGTGACCGCGCCCATATCCGTCATGTTCGACTGCCCCGCCGCGACCCATACGTCGCCTACCGCGACGTTTTCATATTCCGCGACAGTTTCGCCGTCGGATTTTACGGCTATATCATACGTTCCGACGGGAAGCGTTTTGGTGTATGTAAACGCTTTGTTTTCGGCATTGACCGCTTCGGCGTTTTCTCCGATTTCCACCGTAACGTTTTCAGTTCCGTTTTCCAAAAGTCCCTTAATAGTAATTTCCGCCTCATCGTTTTCATCGCGCTGGTAAACCTGCCATGACATCGGCGCGCGCGTTATCGCAACGCCATGTAAATATTCCGGCTCCGTGCCGAGCGACGCTGTCACCTCCGCGCCGTCGAGAATTTCAATCATCTCGCAGTTGCGCGCGTGCTTAAATTCAAGCGTACCGCTGCTGTTCGCCGTAACTGAGTCCGTCCGTATAACCGTGCCGTCCTTCAGTTCCTGCTTAGCTGTATAGCTTTTGTTCGCCATAAGCCCCTCGGCGCGGAATACGGGCTGGTTTATACGCATACCCTGCTTAACGTCGGGAATTTCCGTAATCGTTATTTCCTTGAGGTCGCCGCCGCTGTAGCAGGTCTGCAAGCCGACAACGTTTTGATGCTTAAATACAACGTCCGCCGCCCTTGCCGTGACGCATGATCCCGCCGCCGAGCAAAGCATCGACGCGCTCAAAACACACGAAATCATCTTTTTCATAATAATCCTCCGTTCTGAATTTTGTATCCGACGGGGAGATAAGAGAGAGAAGAAAATCTCCCCGTCTTGCTTTCTTAACATAATTATACCGCTTTAAAACGGATTTTCTATTATAATAAGTCAGTTGTACCTGTCAAAAAGTCAGATTTTAATGTTTACATATTTACCAAACAGAGTTATAATAAAAACGGGGTGGAAATTATGGACGTACACAGCAAAAACCAAATACTGAATCAGCGCCTGTCAAAGCTGCAGACTGAATTTATACTCATCGACCACGGTCTTTGTCCCGACTGGTCGCGGCTTACGCACAGAAGGCGGCGCGACACGATTTACCTCATACTTGACGGGCAGGGAAAAATCACAATAAACGGGACGGAAATTTATCCGAAAAGGAACAATCTTGTGCTGCTGCCGCGAAATTCCATGGTATCGCTGTATTCGGAAAACGAAACATGCTACAACAAATACTGGTGTGAATTTATAATGCACTTTGACGGTGTGTCTCTTTTTGATGTAATTGATTTTCCATATATGATAGAGCTTGACGATATTTCCCGCGCGCTGGAGCTTTTTGAGCTTCTTGACACTCTTCATCTCCGTAACGACGCGGCATCGGCTTTGCAGATAAACGCCGCGCTTCTGGAGCTTATTTCGATGTTTCTCGAGAACGATGAGCGCGATACGTCTCATGACGCCAAGGACAATCCCTTTGCCGATAAAATGAAAAAATATATCGAGAGTCATATTGCCGAAAATTTGTCCGTAAAGAGGCTTGCCTCGGTTATGAATTTTAACGAAAAATATTTTATTGATGTGTTTAAGGATAATTTCAGGACAACTCCCGCAAAATATGTGAAAACGGTAAGACTGGAGGCGGCAAAGCACGAACTGTTGTATTCAGACGTCAAGGTGTCGTCGATACCCGGTAAAATCGGATATTCAAGCCCCGAAAAGCTGTCAAAGGATTTCAAGGAATATACCGGCTTTTCGCCGAGCAAATTCCGCCGGTCCTTTAAATAAGGTATGGCCTTCTGCTGTCTTTTTGAAATTTTTTGTGCTATATCACTATTATAGTTTATCTTCCAATCTTTTATAGAGTAGGGATTTTATGTCTAAGATATTTGAATATATATTATAAACATTGTATTGTGACATAAATAATGTAACCCGTGCCGTGTAAACATAATTTTAAAATATAAAATGCTCCGATGAACTGTTGTTCGCTTGGAGCATTTCTACAAAATTTTCATTTTTTACGGTTCTTGACCGTTATGCTGTATATTTTTGTGTAGAAAGTTTTAACCCTTGTTTTCATCGTCGGAAATATAAGCCATAGAGGCATGTTGATTTGGGCGTTTTCACATTCCAAAAAGTGAGTGTTTATACGGTTTTCGGCATTTCAAACATTTTAAAATGGTGACATATATACGTAGAGAAAAGGCATATCGCACTTCATTCAAGCGATATGCCTTTTCTTGTACTCTGCCTGACAGTCCGTCATAAAATTATTGATTATACTGTCTTATGTCATGGCGCCTATGGTGGATTTTTTTCTTTTTTAAATTGTATCGTCGCCGCTGTGGGCTTCAAAATATTCGTCGATATTTTTAAATTCAGCCTTATGAGCGGGCGGCTTGAAGTCAGCCTTATAGGTGAGGTGTTCGGCGGGCTTGTCGTACGTTGTGATATAGCTCTCGCCCGTCTTTTCCGCAACCGGCTTATCGTGATGCTGCGGTCTGCGTCTGTTTCCTCTCTTTTTGTAACCGTCCTTCTTGTAGGACTTGGAGTTCTTCGGCGCGATAACGACCTTTCTGTAGGGTTCCTGTCCGACGGAGAACGTCGTCACGTCGGGATTGTCCTGCAGATTGGCATGGATAACGCGTCTTTCGTACGGGTTCATCGGCTCTAACGTGAACTTCTTACCCGTGCGCGCAACCTTTGCCGCAAGGCGGTTCGAGAGCGCCAGAAGCGCGTCGGTGCGCTTTTCGCGGTAGTTTTCGGTATCTATCGAAACCTTGATATAATCCTCGCTGCGCTGGTTTACGACGAGCGAGGTAAGATACTGGATACTGTCGAGCGTGTCGCCGCGCTTGCCTATTACGATACCCATGTTATCGCCGGTAAGCTTAATGTCCACCGTTTCACCGTCAAAGTCCGCGTCTACCTTAACGTCAAGATTCATAGCCGCGAAAATATCCTCCAGAAACTGCTTCGCGTCCATATCGGGAGAACCGAGCGACTCACGGGTCGGCTTGTTCCTCTTCGGCTCTCTCTTTGTCTCTCTTACGGCTTCTCTTTTTACCTCTGTTTTTGCCGCCGCGGGAGCTGCTTCTTCGTAATCCTCGACAGCGTCTTCTTCCGCCGCGCCCTTAACGGTGACCTTTACGCGGGCGTCTCTCGCGCCTATTCCGAGAAAGCCCTTCGAGCCTTCGTCCAAAATTTCTATTTCAGCGTCCTCACGCGATACGCCAAGTTCTTTAAGAGCGAGTTCTATCGCTTCTTCCTTATTTCTTGCGCTTTTTTCCGTGGAGCTGTTTTTTCTCAGGAATGGTGACAACTATGTCCTCCCCTTTCTTCTCTAAATAATAATTAACCGCAAGCTGCTGCACTATCTGTACAACTGAGCTTATTATCCAGTAAAGTCCGAGACCTGCCGGCAGAATAATCGTGAAAAAGCCGGTCATTATGGGCATAATCAAATTCATCGTCTTGTTCATCTGATTTGCCTGGTTATTTGCGCTGTTGTTCTGTCCCGCCTGAATCTGTGAGATTTTCATCGACACTACGGACGATATAACGGCAAGCAGCGGGATTATGAATATTATAAGTCCCATCCACGCGCCGCTTGAAATGGCGTGATTGAACGCGTCGCCCGGCACCGTTGACAGGTCGAGACCGAGGAAGTCAAAATTGACTACCCACGGGTGCTGCGCCATGCCCGCCACTCCGTCGAGCGTCGAGCCCTGCGTTCCCACTGCGGCAGCCCATTTCGATATAAATATCTGACCTTGGTTCCAAATGTTTAACGGTTCGGCGCCCGCGTAATTTCCCATTATTCCGGGAATGCTCGTGACAAGGTTCGCCGCCGCGTCGCGCAGGTGAAGTATCTCGTCATACGCGCCTTCCCATACAACACCGAGCATGTACTGCAATGGTCTCTGGATAACCTGATAAAGACCTATAAGTATCGGGAACTGTATAAGCATCGGCAGACAGCCGCCAGTCATGCTTACATTGTTGTTCTTGTAGACCTTCATCATTTCCTGCTGGAGCTTCTGCTGGTCGTTCTTATACTTCTCCTGAAGCTCCATGATATACGGTTGAATTTTCTGCTGCTTGCGCATTGATTTCTGTGATTTTATGTTGAGCGGCAGCAGGATCATCTTTATTACGATGGTAAACAGAATTATGGCTAAGCCGTAGTTCTGCACAAAATCATAAATAAACTTTATGATAAAGCCCATCGGTCGGGTAATAAGAAAATCAAACATATACGCTATTTTTCCTTTCCGCCGTCCTTTTCCTTTCTCGGGGGAACGGGATCATATCCCCCCGCATGGAACGGATGACACTTTAAAAGCCGCCTTACGGCAAGGTACGTTCCCTTTGCCGCACCGTGTGTTTCGATTGCTTCGAGTGCATATTGTGAGCAGGTCGGATAAAACCGGCAGCATGACCCGCCCTTGTACGGTGATATGTGGTGTCTGTAAAATTCTATCGATTTTGTTAAAACCTTTTTCATTTCTTCATTTCAAGCTTGTTCAGCGAAAAGCTGACGTCGCTTCTTATCTGCTCAAACGTCTTTCCGACCGCTCGGTTGCGCGCCACGATTATTATGTCGTAGCCCGTGCGTATATCGTCCTCCATTAAGCGGTAACTCTCGCGCATGAGCCGCTTTAAGCGGTTGCGCACAACTGCTTTGCCCGCCGTTTTACTGACGGTAAGTCCGAGACGGTTAAATCCGCAGCGGTTCTTTCTCGCGTATACCACGGTGTAACCGCCCGCGTGGCTCGCGCCCTTGTAGACTCGGCGAAAATCGCGGTTGAGCTTTAAGCTTTGAGTGTTTTTCATGTTTCTCACACCCTTTAAGAAAAAAAGCAGCAAGCACAATCCCTTCATGCTTCCTGCCAAAGTTCCATATTATGCAGATAACTTCTTTCTGCCTCTCAGTCTTCTTCCCGCAAGAATCTTTCTTCCCGACTTTGTGGACATTCTCTTTCTGAAGCCGTGTTCCTTTGAGCGCTGACGCTTTTTCGGCTGATATGTCATTTTCATTCCTGAAGCACCTCCTCTGCTTTCTCCCGCCCCGTTTGACGGGCTTAGTAAACTATCCTTAATTCAAGACACCTTATCTATTATATAGGTTTTAGTCCGCATTGTCAAGCATTTTTTTACCTTTTTCACCTTATTTCTTAACCTTTATTATGTATTCCGTACCCCAGTCGTGGCTTTTTTCTTCTATACCCGCGTCGATACCGCTCTTTTTCATCATATCGACAGCCTTTGTGACGGTGTTGCGGAATACCTTTACGTCGTTCTCCTTCGTGACGCGCAGCTCGTTTATAGGCATGGCGCGTTTGCGCGCGGCGGCGTTCATATCGCGCACAAGCCGCTCGGTCTGCGCGACGCTTAAGTTTTCGCGGCACACTGTTTTTACCGCTTCGAGCTGCTTTTCCTCGTCGGGAAGCAGCAAAAGAGCGCGGGCGTGACGCTCAGTTAAATCGTAGTCGCGTATTACCTTCTTCACGAGCGGCGGCAACCGCAGAAGGCGTATCTTATTCGCGACCGACGAGCGGCTTTTTCCGACCTTTTCGGCTATTTCCGTCTCCGTCATGCCCTGACGGCGTATAAGGCTTTTGTAGCTCTCGGCCACCTCGAAAAACGACAGATCCTCACGCTGCAGATTTTCCAGAAGCGCGAGAATTGCGGATTTGTCATTGTCGGCGTCTATCACTACAGCCGGTATCTCCGTAAGTCCCGCCATCTGCGCGGCGCGGAAACGCCGCTCGCCCGACACAAGCTCGTACTCTCCGTGCAGGCGGCGCACAGTTATCGGCTGTATTACGCCGTATTCGAGTATGGAGTCGCGCAGCTCCTCCATTGCCGACCGGTCAAAATATATTCTCGGCTGGTTTGGGTTCGGCGCAATCACGTCAAGCGGCAGAAGCTCAGCGCGCGGTGCGTCGGGGTCGGTTTGCTTTTTGAGTAATTTTATCATATCGTTTCTCCTGTCGGCTGTAATTCACAAAATAAAAAGAGTAAGCGGCGATAATGTACGCCATTGATGCAAACACATGATGTATATACATTATCGCCATTTACCCTCGGTGGTGGAAGGTGTAAGACAATTTTGGGGGTAGACAGGGCCTTGGGGAAACCCTGTTGTGATGTACCTTTTTGATACTTGTCTGTCTTACAGTTATTATTATAGCACTTTTTTCCGCGCGCGCAAGCGTTATCGTGCGCCGCGTTTTGACACCGTTTTACATTATTTTTTTATTTCGATAAATTGTACGGAGTTCCGATAGGAGTTTTTGTCGCAATACCGGCTTTGCGCGGGTATTTTAGGGGAGTTTGTCCTACTTTTTTTATCACGATTATCTTGTGTTTGAGGTCGGTGAACGGTATGTCCGCCTCGTGCACGTCCTCTACCTCGCCGCCGAGGATTTTTATCGCGCGGCGTGCGTCCTTAAGCTCCTGTTCGGCAAGCGGACCCTTTAGCGCGAGAAAATAACCGCCCTGCTTTAAAAACGGCAGGCACCACTCCGACAGCACCGTTAAATTCGCCACTGCGCGCGATACCACTGTGTCGAACATGCCGCGGTACCTCATGTCCCTTCCGCCGTCCTCGGCGCGCGCGTGAACAAGCTCCACGCCGTCAATATTTAATTCATCGCACACGTCTTTAAGGAATGTGAGACGCTTGTTAAGGCTGTCCAAAAGCGTTATTTTAAGCTCCGGCTTCGCTATTTTCAGCACAAGCCCGGGGAAGCCCGCGCCCGTACCCACGTCTATGACTTTGCCGTTTACGCGGTTCGTGCAGAGAGCGGTAAGGCTGTCGAAGAAATGCTTTGTCGCTATGCCCTCGTCGTCCGTTATTGCGGTGAGGTTCACCTTTTCGTTCCGCTCAACGAGCATCTCCGCGTAACGCACAAGCTGCTCCGATTGTCTGTCGTCAAGCTGTATATTAAGCTGCTTAGCTCCGTTTTGTATAAGATTTTTCATATCGTTTTTGTGTTTATACGCTTACCCGAGTATCCTCTCTATCATGTCGGCAAGCTCTTTTGCTTTTTTCGTTATGTACTCAACGTCCTTGCCCTCAATCATTACGCGCACGAGCGGTTCCGTTCCCGACGGTCGGATAAGCACTCTGCCCTCGCCCGCAAATTCGTCCTCAAGCGCCTTGCACGCTGCCGCTATTTCGTCGTTTTCCATGTATGTGTTTTTGTTCTCGGGCTTTACAGTCGCGTTTTTGAGTACCTGCGGCATCACCTTTACTATGCCCGCCGCCTCCGACGCTTTCATGCCGGTCTTTTTCAGTACTGCCAAAAACTGCAGCGCGCTCACAAGTCCGTCACCGGTGGTGTTGTGGTCGAGGAAGATTATATGTCCCGACTGCTCGCCGCCGATATTGTAGCCGTTCGCGAGCATTTCCTCAAGCACGTAACGGTCGCCGACCTTCGTGCGTGGTATGTGCAAACCTAACTTGTCGCCCGCGATGAATAAGCCGAGGTTACTCATAACGGTAGCAACAAGCGTGTTCTGTTTCAGCGTGCCGTTCTCGCGCATGAACTTTGCACAAGCAGCCATTATCTGGTCGCCGTCAATGAGATTTCCGTTCTCGTCAACGGCAAGCAGTCTGTCCGCGTCGCCGTCGAACGCGAGTCCCACGTCCGCGCCGATTGACGTAACATACGCCTGCAGGCTCTCCATATGTGTCGAGCCGCATTTGTAGTTTATGTTCACGCCGTCGGGCGTGTTGTGGATCGCCTCAACGTTCGCGCCGAGCTTGTTCAGCGCCTTGAACGCCGTTTCGTACGCCGCGCCGTTCGCACAGTCAATCGCTATCTTCATACCGTCAAGGCGGCAGTCTATCGTCGACACCGCGAACGCGACGTAATCCTCGACCGCGTTGTGGTTCGCGCTGACGTAACCCACACCGCCGTGCGTCGGGAGATTTTCTATTTTCTTTTCACCCAGAATGTAGCTTTCAATCTCGTTTTCAATCGCGTCGCTTAATTTGTAGCCGTCCTGATTGAAGAATTTTATGCCGTTGTACTCGCAGGGGTTGTGCGACGCACTTATCACAACGCCCGCGTCAGCCTTGTAAAGACGCGTCAGATACGCGACCGCAGGCGTCGGCACAACGCCGAGCGGTATCACCTTCGCGCCCATAGAGCAAAGTCCCGCAGTGAGCGCCGCTTCGAGCATGTCGCCCGACTTTCTCGTGTCCTTGCCTATGAGTATACGGGGGCGGTGACCCGTGCTGTGCTTTGTCAGCACATACGCGCCGCTTTGACCTGTTTTGAACGCCAAATCGGCGGTTAAATCCTTATTCGCGATACCTCTTATGCCGTCGGTTCCGAATAGCTTGCCCATGTTAATCCTCCTTCATATACTCCGATTACACTATTTCCGCGCCGCTCTGAATATCCTTCAAGGTCGTCAGAACGGTCAGCTCGTCGTTGTATTCAGCCGACAAAATCATGCCGCACGATTCAAGTCCCATCATTTTACGCGGCTTCAAATTCGCCACAAACAGCACGTTTTTGCCGATAAGCTCCTCCGGTGTGTGATATTTTGAAATGCCCGATAAAATCTGCCTTGTGTCGCTTCCTACCTGTAAAGTAAACCGCAGCAGTTTTGAGGATTTTGGCACTTTTTCGCACTCTATTACCTTGCCGACGCGTATGTCGAGCTTTTCAAATTCCTCAAATTCGATATAGTCCTTGTACGGCGCGATTTCTATCTTTTCTTCCTCCGCGCCTGCCGAGAGTTCCTCTTCAAGCTCCGCGAGCTTCTTTTCCGCGTCTATTCTCGCGAACAGCGGCACCGCTTCGCCGACCTTTACGCCCGCTTCGGTTACGCCGAATTTGTCCGCGTTTGCAAAATCAAGCTTATCCGCGCCTGTCTGCGCCGCTATTTTTTCTGCCGTTTCGGGCATGTACGAGCTTAAAAGCGATGTTATAATTCTGATTGTCTCTATGAGGTTGTAAAGCACAGTGCCGAGCCGCGCTCTTTGGCTCTCGTCCTTCGCGAGTACCCACGGCATTGTTTCGTCGATATACTTGTTCGCGCGGTTTACGACCGTCCATATTTCGTCAAGACTGTCCGCGACGTGGAGCGTCTCCATTTTCTTCATGATTTTGCCGAGCGCGCTTGTGGCGACAGCCTTTAGATCGTCGTCAAACTCGCCCGCAGTGTCGCCCGATTGTATTACGCCGTCAAAATACTTGTTGATCATCGCGACGGTGCGGTTCACGAGGTTGCCGAGAGTGTTAGCAAGGTCGCTGTTAAAGCGGCTTATGAACACCTCGTACGTGATCGTTCCGTCCTGCGCGAACGGCATTTCATGAAGCGAATAGTAACGTACCGCGTCAACGCCGAAATGCTTTACAAGATCCTCGGCGTATATCACGTTTCCGCGCGACTTGCTCATTTTTTCCTCGCCCACGAGCATCCACGGGTGACCGAATACCTGCTTCGGCAGCGGCTCGCCGAG
>CANQQS010000105.1 GCA_947626045.1 uncultured Clostridia bacterium
GCTCTCGCCCTCTCCTCCGAGGACATTGAAGCCATTTTCGCCGCGTCCTCGCGTTCAGCCGCTATGCGCGTTTCAATCTCTTTGCCGAAGGACTGCTTCATATCCTCCAGAGCTTCACAGACGTACTGCTTTATCATAGCTTTAAGATCCGCGCCGCTCTTTTTTTCGTCGGCACCGAATCTTTCCTTGTTGTTTTTTTCGTTCATATCTTTGTCCTTTCTTTTGCTTCCGCCGCTTTTTCACGCTCGCGCTCCGCTTTTGCCGCTTCCTCCTTCGCGTCGCCGACAAACGAGAGCTGACCCAGAAGTGTTTCGCTCGCGGCTATACCCTCGAGATTTTTTATCATCTGCGAGGTTTCAAGTTCGTTTACCGGCATGTTGCGCGTAAATATAACGTCGACCCTGTGAATCGGCACGTATTCCATCGCGCCCTTTAACGACAGGAAATTTACGTAAAGCTCAAAGCGCTTTTTGAGCGTTTTCGCGAAGTAGCGTTCTTTGTTTCTGACATGCTGCTCAAATCCCATGAGCTTGTATTTTATCGCGACGCCCGACAAATTTGAGCCGAAGGTGCGGTCGCTTAAATCGGGTATCATGGAGAAACGGTGTATGTCGGTTTTTAACGCGTCCTTTAATATTTCAATGTCGTTTTCCGACATCACCTTAGCCAGATACTTGGCGTCCGCGCCCTCGTAGCCCATGAGTATGCGCTCCTCGCGCAGCTTTTTCGCCTGCTCGCTGTCGAGGTCTATCCCCGTCAGGAACAGAAACGCGTCCACAAACTGCTCTTTGTCGTTCACTCTGTCCGACATGAGTATGTTGTACGCGTCAATGAGCGATATAAGCTGCTCAAAGTCGCCCTGCGTTTCCTCGTTGTTGCGGTACTCCAGCATCGGTATCGCGCCGAAATAATGACGGTGCGCGCCCGTAAGGCGCATATGCTCAAAGCTGTCCGCACTGTTTTCGTACGTGTACACGCTGCTGTCGTCGCACACGACGCATACGGTTCCGGTCACGCCGCCGTCTATGTCGCGCTTTCTGTAGTAATGCACGCCGTAAAGCGGCACTTCGCCCACGCCGCTGCCGTACACCATAAACGTATTCTGCGGCGCGAGCGCGACGCTTCTCACCTGCGACGCGTCGTCGGCGTACACAAGCTCGTAAGCCTTGCCGTAAATGCTCATGGTCTTTTCAAGCTCCGCGTCTATCGACGGCATATCCTGCACTGTATAGCTGCTCTTCACGGCTTCTATGTCGTAGCCGTCCGAACAGGCGTACGATACGGGATTGCCGACAAGATAGCTCTTCGCGATGTCCACGATGTACTTCGCGTGATTGCAGACAATTCTGTTGTTGGCGGCTGCGTCGCTTCTGCGGCTGCGCGAGCATATCGCGTGATTGCCGAGATAGTAGTCGCCGAGCTTTTTGTAGCGCTCCTGCTCGAGAGAGTGGCGCGCTATGAGCTTCGCGAGTATAACGTCCGTCATGCCGTCCTTTAGAATGTCCTCGTCAATAATCATAGCCTGATTTCCTTTCTGCTTATTACTCTTGCTCTGCGGTTCTGTATCGCGCTTTCCAGGGCGTAACGCACCGCGTCTATCGTGTGATTGTTTTTGTCGGGATACTCGGAGCGCAGCATACCGTCTTTATCACGCGTAAGCTCGTACTCCGAAAATTCCCTTGCCGCGTTCGGACACCGCGCGCGGTCAATCACTATTTTTTCAAGCCCCTGCAAAAAGCGTATGCCATACTCTATGCTGTCGGGACCCTTTTTCGCTCCGCGCACCCTCAGACCGTACCGCCTAAGCTCGTCTATGCTCTTAGGCTCGGCGCTGTCGCAGACTATCATTTTATCCGAAAAACCCTTGTCATAAATTTTCTTCGCCGCGTTTCGGTTCGTCATTCCCTTTGCGTAAATTTCGTCAAGGATAAACAGCTTGTTGTTATGCAGATAACACACAATGTAAACGAAAGGGTCAGCCGCGTAACCGAAATCCACGCCGCAGAAAATTTTGTCAAACGCGCCGCGTTCTGTGTCGGATATGACGCGAAGCTCTGTGTTTTTGAAAATTTCGCCGCCCGTTCCGGTCGGCTTGCCGAGATACTCATGGTCGTAACGTTCCTTTTGTGTCTTTTTCAGATACTCAGCCTCCAAAAAAAATTGTTCTCCGAGCCATTCCTTCGGCATATCAAGGTATGTACTCTTGTGAGTGAGAACGTCCTTCCGGTCGGAAAAGTCAGCGCGGTTTACCCAGCTTCTTAAGCTTTGGGGAGGATTGTAGGAGTAGAAAACCGTAAACGACGCGCCGCCGCGCATCAGGGATTGGTTTATGTTTCGGATTTCTCTCATACCGTGAAACTCGTCCGTTTCCTCGTACCATATGTATCTTATGTAGCCCCTTGACACCTTTACGGACTTTATTTTTTGGGGATTGTCCGCGCCGCGGAACAGTATTTTCTGACCTGTGGGCTTATATACCATTTCGGGGAGACTCGGCTTTACGACCCATTTATCGGTCACGCCGAGCATGGATATTGCCCATTCAAGCTGTGAAAAAACGCTGTCCCGTAAGGTGTCGCCGACCTTGCGCAGCACTGCCGCGTTCGCGTCGGGGTACTTCATTATGCCGAGAATTATCTCGACGCTTATAAAGCTCGACTTGCCGCTGCCGCGTCCGCCCGACAGCCATATGTGCGTGTATTTGTCACGCGATTTATGCACGTCGTAAAACGTCGGCGCAATGAGGTCGGTGAGCTTTATTGTCTTGTTTTCAGGGGATGTCGTCAATAATTATCACATCTCCGCTCTCTTCCTCGCTTCCGCTTTTGAAAAGTCCGTGGTACTTTCCCAGAAGCTCCGCCGCCTTGAAGGAGTCCGAGAATTTTATGCTTTCCTCGTCCTCGCGGCGCATTATGTAGGTGAGGTATTCGAGTACCTCTCTCTTTCCCGCTACTTTTGCTCTTGCCATTTTTATCGTTTCCTTTCCGACAGGTTATGTCCAGTACAGGAAATCCGTCTTGTGTACGCACTCCGAACAGCCGATACATTCCTCGTCGTCGTCGAGGTAGTAGTGTTCAGGTTCAAGCGCGCCGCATACCGGGCAGCGGATCTCGCTGCCGTCGTCGTAGTCCACGCCGTAACCCCCGGTGCGGGCAAGCTCCATCGCGTATAACGCGTGTGGGTCGTTGTTTGAATATATCATGGGTAGTCCTCCTTTGTGGATTGGATTGTGCGGGCGAACACGGTTCGCCCCTACGTTAGGCTTCCCTATTAGGGGAGCTGTCACACGTAGTGTGACTGAGGGGTTTTAAGTGCCGATAACATAAACCCCTCCGTCGGCTTCGCCGACACCTCCCCTAGTAGGGGAGGCTCACGGTGAGTGACGCACACTGCGGGCGACCGCAAGGGTCGCCCCTACGCCCGTGTTTTATAAGGCGTGTACCGTAGGGGCGACCCTCGCGGTCGCCCATTGTACAATGTCGGTACAAATTTATTTATTGTCTGGATTATATCATAAAAAGATACTAATGTCAATAGTAAAGTTGTATAAAAAGATATTTTATCTACTTTCCACCAAATTTTATAAATTTTTCAGATACTTTTTGGTATTTTTCTATTGACATATATAAATTTTTATGATACTATTCATACAGAAATAATTACGGGAGGGGAATTGTTATGACAACCGGTGAAAGGATAAAGAAGCTCAGAAAAGAACACAAGCTGACGCAGGAGGAGCTTGGAAAGATGCTCGGCGTGCAGAAAGCCGCGATACAGAAGTATGAAAAAGGAACGGTTACAAATATTAAGAAGGAGTCGCTTTTAAAGCTTGCCGACATACTCGGCACGACGCCGGAGTACATACTCGGCTGGGACGGCGCGGCAAGCGGTCTCGAACCCGTGAGCGCGGCGGATTTTGTCAGAGTGCCGGTTATAGGGCGTGTCGCGGCGGGTATAAGCTGCTTTGCAGAAAACAATATCGTCGATTATGAAAGCGTCCTGAAAGCTGATGTGCGCGGCAACGAGCAGTACGCATTTCTGCGCGTTGTCGGCGACAGCATGTACCCCATGCTTATGGAAAACGACCTCGTGCTTGTGCGCTGCCAGACGAGCGTTGACAGCGGCTCGATTGCCGTTGTTATCGTTGACGATGAGGACGGCGTTATAAAAAGAGTCGTTTACGGGGATGATTTTATTGAGCTTCAGTCGATAAACCCGATGTATCCCCCGCGCAGGTTCGAGGGACGCGACGTGCTTCGCATACGCGTGTTCGGGCTCGTCAAGGAAGTTAAAAGAAAATTATGACACCGAAAGGAATTACTGCTATGTATCAGTTCAAAACGCTCACAAACGGCATACGCGTCGTCGCCGAGAAGATAGATTACCTAAAGTCCGTGTCGATAGGCGTGTGGGTCGGCAACGGGTCGCGGTACGAGAGCAAGGAGGTAAACGGCATATCGCATTTTATAGAGCATATGCTGTTCAAGGGTACGGAAAACCGCAGTGCGGCTGAAATCGCGCACGCGATTGACAGCATCGGCGGTCAGATCGACGCGTTCACGGGACGCGAGTACACGTGCTTTTACACGAAAACGCTCGACGCGCACGCGCATATCGCGCTCGATGTGCTGTCGGAGATGATTTTCCGCCCCACGCTCGCGCAAAGCGATATGGCTCTCGAGCGCGGCGTTATCGGCGAGGAAATACGTATGTACGAGGACAGTCCGGAGGATCTCGTGTACGACCTTTCGGCGTTCGCGGTGTGGGGCGACACGCCGATGGGACGGACAATTCTCGGCACGTACGAAAGTCTGGAGGGTATCACGCCCGACGTTATGCGCGCTTATATGCAGAGCCACTACACGAGCGCGAACCTCATTATATCGGTAGCTGGAAATTACGGCGACGATTTCTTTGATTTGCTGGAGGAAAAGTTCGGCGCGCAGAAGGTAAGCGCTGTGCCGCCCGTTCTGCCGCAGGCGGAGTACAGAAACGGTCAGACGCTCGTTAAGACAAAGGACACCGAGCAGACGCAGCTCGTGGCGACGTTTAAGGGTATAGATATTATGGACGGGGGCGTTTACAGTCTGCTTGTCATGAACAACGTTTTCGGCACGGGTATGTCGTCGAGGCTGTTCCAGAGGATACGCGAGGAACGCGGTCTGGTGTACTCGATAAGCGCCGGTCACAGCGCGTACCTCGGCACGGGTGTGTTTGATATTGCCGCCGGTATGAGGGCTGAAAGTCTGCCGGAGGTCGCGGAGCTTATTTCGCGTGAGGTGAATATTATTAAGCGCGACAAATTGAGCAGCGACGAGGTGGAGCGGTCGAAGGAGCAGCTTAAGGGCAGCTATATACTCGCGAGCGAAAGCACAGGCGCGAGAATGCAGGGTGCGGGACGCGCGCTTCTAGTCGGCAAGCCTATCTACACGCAGGAGGAGGTACTCGCGCAGATCGACGCGGTGAACGCTGACAGCGTTGCCGATATGATCGACCGCGTTATGGACGCGTCAACGCTGTGCCTTGCGGCTGTGGGTCCCGTTGACAGCCTCGACGGACTGTTTGACGTGCGGTGAAATATGCCTGAAACGTGAATTTAACATGAATTTTATACGAAAAAGCTTGCAATTTGCGCGATTTTGTACTATTCTATATGTAGTGGTGAATATATTATTTTACCACTACCGCTATGTATATCACAATTAAGGGGTGATTTGAATGGAATTTAACGAGACAATGAAAATCAATCTGGAGTTCGACAAGGAAAAAGAGGTCAGGGAAATCGTTACGAAGGTGTATGAGGCTCTTAAAATCAAGGGCTATGACCCGATAAGCCAGATTGTGGGATATATACTGTCGGGCGACCCTACCTACATAACGAGCTACAACGGAGCGAGAGGGCTTATAGTCAAAATAGAGCGTGACGAGCTTTTGGAGGAATTCGCAAAGACGTATATAAACACGTTGTAAAACAAATATCCGCTCACGGGCGGATATTTTTCTTTGAGAGGTATTTTTATGAGAATGAGAAAAAAGAAAAATCTCGATGCGCGTTGGGAAAGATGCGCACGGTACCTTGTCGAAAAGCCCGAGGATATGAAGGGTAAGTGGAAGGAAGTGTTCGGTAACGGCAATGAGATCCACCTCGAAATAGGCTGCGGCAAGGGCGGTTTTATTACGGGTATGGCAAAAAAGTACCCCGACGTCAATTTTATCGCGGTCGAAAAGGTGCGCGACGTTATGGTCATGGCTATGGAAAAAGCGTCCGCGGCGGAGCTTGAAAACGTCGTGTTCATGGATATGGACGCGGAGAAGATAGAGGACGTGTTTGAACAAGGCGAGGTGAGCCGTATTTATCTGAATTTCTCCGACCCTTGGAAAAAGAACAAGCAGGCGAAACGCCGCCTTACGCACAAGCGGTTCCTCGACAGGTACAAAAACGTGCTGCCCGAAGGCGGGTATGTGTGGTTCAAGACCGATAACCGCGCGCTGTTTGAGTTTTCGCTCAACTCCTTCGCGGAAGAGGATTTTAAGATGAGAAATATAAGTCTTGATCTGCATAACTCGAAATTTGAGGATAATGTTATGACGGAGTACGAGACGCGGTTCTCGGAAATGGGTATGCCGATTTACCGCGTTGAGGCGATGTATCGGGGGTAATACCGATGCTGACGGGAGGGCTGTGATTATGAAAGGTTTTACATCGGTTAAAAACGCCGTTTCAAATATTTTCGCGCCGCGCGCGGAGCAGTCGTTCGCGCAGAAGCTGACGGCGCGTATGCCGCATGACAGAAATTACGTTGTGTCGCCGCTGTCGCTCAAAACGGCACTCGCCATGGCTGCGAACGGCGCGGACGGCATGGTAAGGCAGGAAATTCTCAGCGTGTTCGGCGCGGAGGGGCTTGGCGGCTATAACGGGTTCATGCGCGAATTTGCCGCGCGTTTTTCGCAAAGCGGTGAAATCGAAACGGCAAACTCGATATGGCTTAATACGGAATATTTCGAAAGGCATTTCGGAATAAACCCCGCGACCGTTTCGTTCGCGCCCGATTTTAAAAGAGTGATAAGAGAAAATTACGGCGGTATCGCCGGCGAGGTGAATTATAAAAACGCGGTCGGTGAAATAAACGGCAGTATAGCCGAAAGGACGCGCGGCAAAATCAGCGGCGTCATAAGCGATCCCGACTTTCCGGCGGCGCTTGTGAACACGGTTTATATGAACGCGCGGTGGGTAAACCGTTTTCCCGCGGAAAACACAATGAAAGACACGTTCACCGACAGAAACGGCAAAACACACAGTATAGATTTTATGAGCAGCACATTCCGCGCCGATTACTGGTCGGGCGGCGGTACGGCAATGGTGCGTCTGCCGTACAAAGGCGGCGTAAGCATGACGGTCGTACTCGGCGACAGTGCGCGGTTCGAAACAAAACGCGGCAGTATGACCGAAAAGAAGGTTTATGTGAGCATGCCGAAATTCAAAATCGAAAACACGTTTGAGCTTAAAGATACGCTTGCGGATATGGGCGTAAAGTCCGCGTTCGACCCGAGCGCCGGCGGCTTTGACGCGATGCTCGAGCATAAGGCGGCGGATATTAATGTTTTTCTCGACAAGGTAATACAAAAAACGCGCATCGTCACCGCCGAGGAAGGCACGGAAGCGGCAGCCGCAACAGCGATCGCCGCAGCCGTCGGCAGCGCGCCGGGCAAACGTGAACCCGTAATCGAATTTAAAGCGGACAAGCCGTTCTCCTTCTACATCTGCGATGACGCGGGCGGTGAGATACTGTTTATGGGCGAATACGCGTTTGCGTGAAAAATTTAAAATCAGCGCCGAAAACGCGCTGATTTTTTTATTTTATTAAAATATACAACGCTGTAAGCGCGGCGAGGAAGATTACGTTCGCGATTGTGAAGTAAAGCATATATTTGCCGCGCAGCGATTTGTTTTCGTGACCGAGAAGCTTAAACGATATAAGGCTCGCCATCGAGGCGATTAAAGTTCCCAGTCCGCCGATGTTCACGCCGATGATAAGCGGTTTAAAATTATCGGTAAAGCTCGACAGCAGGAGCGCGGCGGGGACGTTGCTTATGATTTGACTTGACAGCACGGCGGTCAGACATTCACGGTTCGTGATGACGCTTTGCAGGAAATGCTCAAACGTCGGTACTCGTCCCATGTTGCCGATAAAGATGAAAAAGGCTATAAACGTAAGGAGCAGCGTGTAGTCCACGTCGGCAAAGATTTTACAGTCGGTCGCCGCCGTAAGCGCGATTATGATAACGAGTGTAAGGCGGTAGTCAATCACGCGCGCGACAGTTAAAAGGCATATGATAAACGCGGTCAGGCAGACCGCGATTTTCTTTTTTGAGCCGAGGCGCGCGGAGGTGAGGCTGACCGTTACCTCGTTTTTGCCGCCGAAAAAGAAAATCCATACCGCCAGAAGTAAAAACGATACGGCGGCGTAGGGAAGCATAAGCGTCACAAATTCGCCCAAACCAAGTCCCGACAAGCCTTGCAGGTACAAATTCTGCGGGTTGCCTATCGGCGTGAGCATACTGCCGAGGTTCGCCGCGATTGTCTGCATTACGACTACGGGGATTATGAGCCGCTTCTTTTCGTCCGCGCCGAGCATGTCAAGTGCGGTGAATGTGAACGGCACAAAGGTGATAAGCGCGACGTCGTTTGTGATAAGCATGCTGAAGAAAAAGCAGAGCATGACGAGTATGAATACAAGGCTTTTTACACCACGGACGCGTCGGAGCATTTTTTCCGCAAGCATAGAAAACACGCCCGTTTTCCTAAAGCCCGCCATTACAGCCATAAGGCAAAAGAGGAGTGAGAGCGTGCGGAAATCTATGTAGTTCAGGTATTGCGCGTCTGGTGTTACGAAGAATGACGACGCGATAGCGAGTACCGCCGCGATGCTCAGCACCGTTTCGCGCTTTATGAAGGCGGTTATGTGTTGGATTGGTTTCATATTGGCTCCTGTGTGGTGTTAGGCTCCCCTGCGAAAGGCCCCCTTGTCAAAGGGGGCTGTCAGCGAAGCTGACTGGGGGATTCCTTATCAATTTTATAATTGAATCCCTCCACCGCCTTCGGCGGTTCCCCTCCCTTTGACAAGGGAGGCTAACGGGCGACCGCGAGGGTCGCCCCTACGGTGGGACGTCGAGGGCGCCGTCCCCTACACCCGTTATTTATAAATAGTGCGCCGTAGGGGACGGCGCCCTCGACGTCCCGTACATATCAATTATAATTGTTCCATTGAAGCGATACTAGCGAGGACTTTATCGAGCATTTCGCGGTACTTTATGCCCTTCGCCTTTTCCTCGTCGATTACCTTTTGCGGCGCTTTTGAAACGAAGCCTTGATTGTTAAGCTTACCCTCAACGCGCTTTATTTCGCCCTCTAACTTTTTCTTTTCAGCCTGTAATCTCTGTAATTCCTTCTCCTTGTCAACAAGCTCGTCGAGCGGCAGGAAGATTTCCGCCGATGGTACGACAACGTTTACCGCGTTCGCGTCGATTCCGCTCTTGTCCGATTGCACAACAGCCTCGCTTGCAGAAGCTAATTTTTCAAAGAAGATTTTTCCCTTCTTGAATACGTCCGCTTTGTCGGTCACGATTATCGTTTTTGCCTTCTTCGACGGCGGAACGTTCATTTCCGCGCGGCGGTTCCTTATCGCCGTGATAGCGCCCATGATAAGCTCCATAGCGCTTTC
>CANQQS010000106.1 GCA_947626045.1 uncultured Clostridia bacterium
GCAGCCGCGTCTATCACCGCGTCGCCGTAACGCATATCCTTTTCGCGCTGACTGCGCTTTCGGAAATTGTCAAACTCAGCGTACAGACGCATGTATTTATCGGTCTGCTCCTTTAATTTGTCCTCGGCGGACGTTTCGGACGCTTCCGCCGCTTCGGAGGTTTCCTTTACGTCCTCCGCCTCGGCGCGCTGCGCGTTTTCCGCCTTTTCCTTTTCACTCATTTTATACGGTATTCTCCTTTCCTTAACTGCCGTTCATATAGTAGTTTACAAGTTTTTCTATCTCATTTGAAATTAAATCGAGGCTCGCAAACACCTTTGAATAGTTCATCCGCTTCGGTCCTATGACCGTCAGCTTGCCGGCTCCGCCGGACGGCAGAGTGTAGTTCATGCTGACAAGCGAGCTGTCCTGTAAAATTTCAAAATCGTTTTCTTTGCCTATTGTGGCGTTTATACCCTCGCCCGTGTCGGCTGCCGCAAGCTTTTTGAGCTTTTCCTTGTCGTCGAGGAACGACAGCATATCGCGCGCTTTGTCAACGTCGGAAAATTCCGGGTAACGGAGAATCGAATTGGCGTTCGTGACATATATCTCCGTTTCCGCGTCAGCCGTCACCGTGTCGTACAGGCAGTCGAGTATTTTGTCGAGTATGCTGTCCTTTATAAATCCCGTTGCGCCGTCCTTTATTTTCTCGATGGTGTCTCGCGTGACCTCGTGCGGCTTCATGCCGGCAAGCGATTTGTTTATTAGCTGCCCGAGTCTTTCGCAGCCTTCGCCCGACAAGCTTACGTTCACCGACGCGTTCCTTACCCTGCGCGTCACGACAATCAGCATAACGGTGTGGCTTTCGACCGCCACGACGTCAACCTTTTTAATCTCGCTGTCATCGTCCTTCGGCGCGGATATTACCGTGGTGTACTCGGTGAGGTTCGACGCTATCGCGCCGGCGTAGCGTATGAGCTTATCGAGAAGGCTCACGCGGCTTTCAAGCATGCTTTGAAGCTGCGCCACCGCGTCTATGCCTATTTTGTAGTCGCGCATAAGCGAGTTTACGTAGAAGCGGTAACCCTCGTCCGACGGTATTCTGCCTGCCGAGGTGTGGGGCTGAATGAGATAACCCATTTCCTCCAGGTCAGCCATTTCGTTGCGTATGGTCGCGCTCGAAAGTCCGAGATTTTCCTTTTTTGAGATTGCGCGCGAGCCGACCGGCTCCGCCGTACCGATGTATTCGTCAATGATTGCCTGAAGGATTTTCTTTTTCCTGTCGCTTAAATCCATTTGCAATCCGTCCTTTCAATCGGTTTCTTTGTTAGCACTCATTCCCGTCGAGTGCTAACAAGTATAAGATACCATTATTATACGGAAAAGTCAAGCGGTTCATTCAACTTTTAACAAATTATTCATAAATTATATGGAAAGTGGTTGGGCTGTGTTGTTAAACTCGATAGATATGCGGTTTTTGGGACACCCAATTTGCTGCGGAAAATATGCCTGACATACTTTTGACATACTTTTTTATTTCCAAAAGTTATTCATCATTTGAATAACGCTTTCGTTGTCCATTCGTATATCGGTATATATGCTCAATGTCATGTCTATGTTTTCGTGCCCCATCATGTATTGGACGCTTTTTATCGGCACGCCCGCATATATTAGGTCAGTGGCACAATTATGTCGTAGATAGTGTGGGGTTATTGCCGTTGATTGATTGTCCGGCATATATTTGTTTATTTTTTTCAGAGTGGCTTTCCACCTATAGTAAAACGTAGTAGTGGATACGTTATTTCCTTGCGACGTAACAAACATTCTGTTGTCTGAATCTTTTATAGTTGAGAGGTACTCTGTTAAAATATCGCTCAGCCGTTCACATATCACCACCGTGCGCACACCCGCCTTCGTCTTTGGGTGGTTTTGTACGATAGCATGTCCACGGATGTCGGCGACTAATGTCTTATTAACCGATATTGTTCTGTTGTCCAAGTCTACATCATCTACCGTCAGCGCAAGTATTTCGTTACGTCTCAATCCAGCGTAATACGCTATACCTACGAACGCCTTTTCAAAATTGTTAAAAATCTCAAATGCTTGTAAAAGCGCGCTTCGCTCGGTATCTGTCAAACCCCGCCTGCGTCCAATGTTTATTTTGGGAACAGTCGCTTGTTCAGCAATATTGATATTCGCAAAACGATTATTAATTGCGAATCTATATATGCGTTTCAGGAATACTGATAGATTCCTGATTGATGCGACCACGCCTCGTTCGTACAAGTCCGCATATAGATATTCAATCTGTATAGGTTTAATTTTATCTATTTTCATCTGAGCGAGAGGTTGTAACATTTTTTGCATAACGCGATAATTTCTACGTGTCCCAGTAGATACATCGTGTTTCCCTTGTATCCACATATCTATACACTCTCCAAGAGTAATCTGTTTGTCTACATATTTCCCCTGTTCAAGTCCTATTGTGAACTCCCTGACCTTTCTGTCCAATGCATGCCAATCCCTGTCGTAAAGTGTTTTTACTTTTCTTTTACCGTTTACATCAACTCCTATGATTATTTGTTTGTAGTATCGTCCATCTTTGCGTTTGCTATATGGTATTTTAGGCAATTTAATCCTTCCTTTCTCCATATAACAGACAATTAATATCTGGTAGTATTATACCACCAGATATTGTTACTGTCAAATTTATAACTAATTATGTAACTCTCTCCATTTTAAAAACTTTTGCACATCAACATACCACCTATTCCCTATTTTAAATATAGGGAAATTCGCACTATATTTCAATTCCATGATTGTGGTGCGCGGTATGTCGTATTCATCACAAAAGTTTTTCAGTTTGAGCTGCTTCTTGAGCAATGATATCGCCCCCTATAAGATTGTACACCATTACTGGTTTGTTGTTACTCTATACTGATCATACGAAACTCTTTCAAACTTAGCTATTCCTGTCATTTTACATCTTCTCCTTGTTATACTATACTATTTTACTCCACTATCCGTCTTGCACCATAGTAATCGCTTCTATCGTTTAAATTGCTTATCTTCACGACGTCACCTGTCTGCGGCGCATGTATGAATTACCCTGTTTTGGTCGGCATTTACGGGCGTTACCCTTAGTTTGCTGCCATGGTGGATCTGTATATATTATCTCGTAGCCTATCAGACATCACCCAGTTCCCTGCCGCATGACTTCTTTTCGTCACAATGTCCTAAGTACTGGCATTTAGGCATCATCTGTGTGGCAATTATATATGTCCACTCAGGAGAGATTGCCTTTAATGCTTCGCATACGTCTGCGAATAACTGGCGATATTCGTGATAAGCACGACCGCACATTCTTTGATGGGACATATCTACAAGGTTCCTCAGATTGCGTTTGTCTACCACAGTGGTTTCCATGCCGAGCGGAAGCATCATAGCTATATCTTCCCTCGGAACACCCCATTCCTCGAAGCATGTCGCCGCATTGGAAATACACTGCATGACTGCGTTGTATGCCGCTTGAATACCTTGTGTCTGACTTATAGACGGCGGCGTAACATATTTAAAATTTCTATACCCTTGCCGTTTTATCTGCACCGAACCTATCTATGATATGTTGGAATATCGCAGGTCGGTCAGACTCAACGCAGTCAATATCGATATCGCCAATTTCTTCCCTATCCTCATTACAAAATCTTGAGAAGACCGTATGCCATGTTTCCGGGTTTAGATCTATAATATCGGTTACATATGCCACTCTTGAGCCGCCGACCGAGCCTCTTGCTGTACCTATAGCCATCAAAAGCGTCCTCATTGCTATACGGCTTACGCTTTGCTTTTATTAACATCTTGCGGCACTCCGCCTTATATTTGTTGGAACTATGCGTATGCCAAGTATGCAATAGACTTAGGGCGTTTATTCAATGAAGATATAACCATCGATGACGAAGGTCACTGGCATCGCGAGAACGGTGATCTGTTGTACTCCATAGATCCTGACGAGGCGGCACATATCATTGTATCTGCCATGAAGAGTAATAGTTCTCGTTGGGGTTCTGCATCGAAGTCCGAGCGTGACAGATTGGCAGATCTAAATGACCAGTACGCGAGTATGCTGGGCAATATACTCAGACGCGAAGTAACACGAGACGGCGATGGAGTGTGGTGGGTAAACGGCAAACGCTTATATGATGTATATCATAAAGGCGGTATTGTCGGCGGCAAGAGTTCTTTGAGAGACAGTGAGGTCATGTCCGTCCTTGAGAAAGGTGAGCTCGTCTTAGACAGGGCTAAGAAGGATTCACTTTACGAATACGTTGACTTATCCACCTACATATTAAAACGCTTTGGCTCTGCGCTAAACGAGAACAGTGACTTAATCAAAACATCTGTAATAGCTAATAGCTTTGACAAACTGAACAGGTCGGTCTCAAACAGCGTACCCGAAATGAATCATTCGGGATCGTCATACGTTGTGGAAAAACTGGAAGTGAATTCACCTATCCAAGTTATCGAGAAATTGGATAAGGCAGAAATTCGCCGACATGCACGGACGATAGGCGAGATTGCGGCCGGTAGTATAAAAGAAGGATTTGATAAGCGCGGTATCCGCGCCACATCTCAACAGCTATAATAACAGGGAGCCTGATGAATTGGGCTCCCTACCCTACTATTATGTTTATATGGAGGTGATAATTTGGTAATTGATTTTTCTACGATTGACTGTGCGGAAAAGCCTGTACTTGTACTGAGAAATCTTGACGGCACAGCCATTCAGACGCTTGGCTATGCGTTTGATGTTTCGGTATCTTATTCATACAACGAATTATCCGAACTGGAATTCAGCCTTCCCGCATATATTGACGGCAAGAAGACGCCGCACTATGACGATGTGGTAGGAATGAAGATTGTAGACGTCCGAAGCCGCGACACAGGCGACGGCAAGATACATGGCTTTGGGCAGTTTATCTTAGTCGATCCCAGTGAAGAGTCGGACGGAGTGCGCAGGGTTAAAACTTGCAAGGCGTACTCTCTTGAATATGAGTTTCAAAAGAAGAACATCACCCTCGAGGAAGGTACGTATAACTTCTATTCACCATACGATACCGAGAATACTATCATTGGCAGAATACTTGAGAAGATGCCTGAATGGA
This sequence comes from uncultured Clostridia bacterium, assembly GCA_947626045.1. GTDB lineage: Bacteria > Bacillota > Clostridia > UBA1381 > UBA1381 > Hominilimicola. The sequence continues at coordinate 5,142 of CANQQS010000106.1, forward strand.
AAATCGGTTATATTGATCCAGACCTCTATGGGAAATATAGAACCTTCGACGTAACAGAGGATGTGGTTTATAACTTCATCAAGTCGGATGTGCAAGAAAGCTATGGCTGCATATTCGAGTTTGACACATACGAACGCACCATAAACATAGTGTCTGTCGAGAACGAGCCCGAGGCAAAGCCAATATATCTCTCCCCCGAACGACTTATAAAAGAGGTCGAAATTGAAGAAGACAGCGACAGCATTGTTACTTGTGTTGATGTCAGCGGCGCCGATGGTGTGACAATACGAAGTGTCAACCCTACCGGAACCAATAAGATATACAACCTTGATTATTTTATGACCACAGCTAATTTCCCCCAAGTCTACCTCTGAGGTTAATCCGAACGGCACAAAATCAGGCGGTTCTTTTATCTATACTGCAGTGCTCGGCAACGGAAAGAATTTAGACGGCGACTTTGAATCGGGGCGACTTACGCTTATCGGTGATTACGACAACTATAAATACACCGAGGCGGACGATCCCGAAAATCCAAGCGGAACGCTGTCTTATGACATTAAGGATTGCACGTTGTATTTTACAAAGAATGTGACGGCATACGAGAAGTATTCCATAGAACAGGAGCTTTACGAATATGGAAAACAGGTTCTCGATGAAAAGTCGAAGCCCACATATACATTCTCTATTGATAGTGGCAATTTCCTATATGACAAGGATTTCACTTCATTTAAGAATGCACTCCAGCTTGGCAAGAGAGTGTATCTCAGGCTTGGCGACGATGACAATGTTATAACGCCATACGTCACAGGCGTTGAATGGGACTTTGAAGATCCATCATCCTTTACGTTGGAGTTTAGCGACACATACACATCGTCTGACAAATCGTTCAAGCTTGCAAAACTGCTGGAACAGAGCGTATCAATGGGTAAGAAGTTAGACCTAAAAGGCGGTGCGTATAACTCGTTTGTTAATAGTGGTGCATCTACATTCGTAAAAAGATTTATGGACTCCGCGCTTGACTTGGCTAAGAACAGAGTGCTATCAAGCGGCAACCAAGCCATAGAGTTTGGTGACGCGGGTATACGTGTTCGCCAATGGTCGGATGACACGCATACTTCATATGATGATGAGCAACTTTGGATTGTTGATAATATGATAGCGTTCACAAAGGATAACTGGGCTACATCAAATATGGCCATCGGTAAAATCTTTGATGAGAATATCATTGGCACGAATGGCACGAAAGGCGCAACGGCTTATGGTATAGCAGCTCCTTATCTTGTTGGCACAGTGCTTGCCGGACGTAATGCGTCAATACATTGGGTGCAGCCTATAGTAATCAGCTTGTGTGGTAAGTGTATCGTCTCCGATAAGAATACGTGGCTTAATGCCCCTGACGCTTATATAAGCAAAGCTCTGTGTCTTGCGTTGGTAGACGCTGCTACAGGCGGTACGAGAGCCGAGTATGCAGGCAGAGCTACTGACCACTGGGCGAGAAACAACCTTGACAGCCTATGCGACAAGTCAATCATCGCTACTCCCCATGCGTGGGACGATGACTTTGAGGGGACTGTAACACGCGGTAACTTCCTTGCGCTTGTATGTAAGGCATTTGGAATATGATATAAGGAGGTATGTAAATGAACGAATTAGTTATGAATCTTGACCTGACACAAATTGTGGTGGCGCTGATTGGTTTATTGGGCATTATCATTACATCTGTGGTAGTACCTATGATAAAGGCTAATACCTCGGTTAAGACACAGGCGATAATCACAAACATAATTAAAACCGCAGTCTATGCGGCACAGCAGATATACACTCCCGAGCAGTGGCGTGAGAAGAAGGAATTTGCTATGGAGCAGGTGCTGAAAGGACTGGAACAGTACGGTATTGCGCTTGACACAGAGTCTGTTTCGGACGCTATTGAAGCGGCACTTAAGGAGATCAAGACAGCGATTGACGGTAGCTGGGACGGTTCTCAGTCTGATGAAACGGTGGAGGCGTAGGGTATGTACGTAACGGTTGATACAATTATCAAAATAGCATCATTGCTTTCGGCTGTGGCGGCGATTATTGGAGCAGTTTTCGTTTGTCATAAACAAATTATGCTTAACAAGCAGCAGGTGGAAATCAACAAGAGACAGAACGAGGAATTGACAGTAATATGCTACGGGTTAAAAGGTGCGTTGGAGGGGTTGATAGAGCATGGCTGTAACGGCCCCTGTAAGGATGCTTTGGAAAAACTCAACAAGCACCTGAATGTCGGAGCACATATGCCGGATAATATTAAGGGCATGTAATACAATAGGGCAAGGGATTTTAGCGTCCCCTGCCCTATTTTTTTACGATATTATTGTCTGTTATAGTTATAAATTATTTGACATACTTTTTGACATACTTCCATTCGTCAGTTCCGTATAATACTGACAGTTTTCGGAGTTTTAGTGTCCCCGTTTTTCTTTTGTTTGATTGGCAAAAATGGTTTAACCGCGCGGTTTACAGCCTACAAACAACAAACCTGCAATTTTCTATTTGTGCATTATTCATAAATTATGTGGAATTGTTTGGGCTGTGTTATTAAACTTAATAGATATGCGGTTTTGGGACACTCGATTTACTGTGGAAAATATGCCTGACATACTTTTGACATACTTTTTCAAAAGCTGTCGAGTGGTTTTGGGCACATAAAAAGAGTTATTGCAAAATCCGCAATAACTCTTAACGCTTTCGATTTTAATATCTGTTATAAATTTGTCCTCTGTTCCCTGCATCCGTCACTGTAATTGTAATTGTTTCGCCGTCAACGGAATATATTACCCTTGCTTTTCCGACGCGCAGGCGATATAGGTTTTGATATTTTTTCATTGCCTTAACATCTCCCGCCGGCAGCCTGTAGATAGCTTTAAGCAGCCTCTCCTGCATTTCCGGCGATTGCTTCTCAATATACCTCGCCGCTCGTTTTAATATAATGATTTTGTATTTCATAATGTTATCCCCAGTTCCTCGGCAAACTGCTCAATAGGGATACCGATGTCTTTTTCCGGATCGTCGTCGTTTAGATAATCTTCATACAATTTCTCGCAAAAAGCATCATCCGCCGCTTCTTCGAGCGCCATGTGCAAATTCTGAAGCATATTAACAATATATTCCATTTGAGATTCGGGTATGGAGTCTATAATACTTTTGGCTTTTTCTCTGTTTGACATTGTAATCACGCTCCTTGCTTATTTTATGTATATAGTATACCACACGGGCATGCGATATGCAAGCACAAAGTTTATATCAGGTTTTTATATGCAAAAAAAGAAGCCTTGTAGGCTTCTTTTTGTTTCTTATGATATTTTTGCGAGTTTAAGAGCAAGCTGCGACTTCTTTCTTGCAGCGTTGTTCTTATGGAGAATACCCTGGCTGACGCCCTTGTCAAGCTTCTTGACCGCGTCGTTAAACAAAGCCTGTACATTCTCCTTGTCGCCCTCGCTGACAGCCGTTTCAAACTTCTTTATCGCCGTCTTGAGAGCCGTTTTGTGAGAGAGATTTATGAGCGTCTTTTTTTCGGCTACTCTTACTCTCTTCTTTGCCGACTTAATGTTTGGCACTTCTTGTACACCTCCGCGAAATTTAATCTTAAATACCATAATATTATATACCAATACGCTCGGGATTGCAAGAAGTTTTTTTCTATTTCGGGTGATTTATGTAATTTTACCAAAACATCGCCGAAATAGCTGTTTTACACTGTGAAATTTATGTAAACCCTTGGCAAAATATCCTATATTTTGAGCATTGTTTTATAGTAGGCAAGACTTTTCGGGTTTATGTCAAGCTGCGTCAGAACGTACCGTTCCGCAAGGGAGCCGAGCCGCTCCGTAAGGTCGTCCGACGCGGTAAAAGACAGCATTTTCTTATCCTCCGACGACACTATATACGAAAGCGCGCGATACAGCGCGCCGTCAAGCCTTACCGTGTTTTTTCCGCCGCACTTTTTACAAACCGTTCCTCCTCTTTCGAGGTCGAACGCGTACGGTTCACCTTCCCCGCACGACGCGCAGCCTGTAAGGCTTGGCATATACCCCTCGGCGCACATCATTTTAAGCTCGTACACCGCCTTGACCTTCGCCATATCCTCATTTTTGTACGCGAGAGCGTACACGCAGTTAAGAAAAATATGCAGAAGCCTTATATCGGGATTGCCCGAACCCAAAATCCCATACGTTATATCAGCGAGGTACGCGCAGAGCGAGAGTTTTTTTATATCCTCGGTCACAGGCAAAAACGCGTCTATTGTGTCAGCCGAGCGAACTGTCATAATATCGCTGTTTACCTTTGAGTGCAGTTCAAAGTCCGCCCAGCAGAGGAACTGACCGGAGGCGGCAGCTTTGCTTCTCGACTTTCCCGCGCCGTAGCTTACCGCCTTCACTATACCGCAGTCCTCGGTGAATATGCTGAGCATTCTGTGACCTTCGCCGTAATCGGTCTGTCTTATGATAATACCCTTCGTCCTGATTTGCGCCATGGATTTTCCTTTTCCTCGTCGTCATAGCAGCCCGA
>CANQQS010000107.1 GCA_947626045.1 uncultured Clostridia bacterium
TCTCCCGTAAAGGCGTTTATTCTAACTAAATATCCGCCCGCTTCGGCGGACGGAAAACTTCTGATATACTGTATTTTAGCACATATGGGCGTGATTTGCAAGTCAAAAATAGGCAATACGCGAAACATCGACGCAAATATAAAAAATAAAATTATGAAAAAAAATTAAAGCCAGTTCTGCAATATCTTTTGCCGTATACCAATACGTCATTTCGGCAAATTTAATGAGTGAAAGGCGGTGAAAGCGTTTGACGAAAAAAACTTCAAAAATTTTATTGTTTTTTATGATTTTCACGCTGTGCTGCCCATTTGTATACGCCGAAGAAACGCGCGTCGTACCTATGGGCAGGACGGCGGGAATACAGATTTACACCGACGGGCTTCTCGTGATAGGCATGAGCGAGATTGACGGTCGGTGCGCAGCCAAAGAGGCGGGTATCTGCGTAAACGACAGGGTGACAAAGATAAACGGCAGCGATGTTACAACGTCCGAGGACTTTGCCAAAACGGTAAACGAGCATCCCGAAGGGTTAAGTCTCGAGATAGAGCGTGACAGCCGACCGTTTACGGTCAACGTCTGCCCCGCGCCCGACAACGACGGCGTTTACCGTCTCGGACTTTGGGTGCGCGACAGCTGCGCCGGTGTGGGAACGGTGACGTATTACGATCCTCAAAGTAAAACGTTCGCCGCTCTCGGTCATTCTGTAAATGATGTCGATACAGGAGATATTTTATCCTTAAAATCGGGAATTATACTCGATTGCAGTATTCTTTCAGTGACAAAAAGCAAGCGCGGTTATCCGGGTGAAATAAACGCGTCCTTCGGCGATATGGTGCTGGGTAACGTGTGCGCAAATACGGGCGAGGGTATATTCGGTGAAGCGTCGGAGAGCGGCTTCTTCTCCGGCGGTGAGGCGTTGCCCGTTGCCGCGAGAAGCGAGGTTCACACCGGCGACGCGTATATTATGTCCGACATGTTCGGCGGCAAGCTCGAAAAATATTCTATACAAATAAAGAAAATCACCGACAGCGCGGATAAGAGCCTTGTCGTGGAAGTGACCGACAGAAGGCTTATCGACAGCGCGGGCGGTATCGTACAGGGCATGAGCGGCTCGCCTATCATTCAGGACGGCAAGCTTGTCGGCGCGGTTACGCATGTGTTTATAAACAGTCCGCGCAAGGGCTACGGTACGCTTGCCGAAAGCATGATTGACGTGCAGCGAAACGCGGCGTAAACAAAAAGACCGCGTGTGCGGTCTAAAGTTCTATCAGTTCCTTCGGAGAGTGTGTAAGATTACGAGCCTTACCGTCCTCTATGACGATAAGATCCTCTATTCTTACTCCCCCGAAGCCGTCTACATATATGCCCGGCTCGACGGTTATAACGTTGCCGTTTTCGAGCTTTGCATTGCTGCGCGGCGCGAACGACGGACTTTCGTGTATCTCTATTCCGACGCTGTGACCAAGACCGTGACCGAAATTGCCGCCGTAACCCGCGCCCGATATAATATCGCGCGCAACCTTGTCCACGTCGCTGCACACCGCGCCAACGCGTACGGCGTCAATCGCGGCAGTCTGCGCTTTAAGCACTACGTCGTAAATCTCTTTTTGACGGTCGTTTGCTTTGCCGACAACAACCGTGCGCGTCATATCGGAGCAGTAACCCTCGAAAATGCAGCCGAAATCGAGCGTCACGAGGTCGCCTTGCTCAATCGTCTTGCCGCTCGCTACTCCGTGCGGCATCGCACTTCTCGCGCCCGACGCTACAATCGTGTCAAACGACAATGCCGACGCGCCGTTTCTTTTCATGAAAAATTCAAGCTCGAGAGCAATATCGCGCTCGACAGCTCCCGCGCGTATCATGCCGAGCACGTGCGAAAAAGCCTCGTCGCCTATTCTTTCGGCTTCGGATATGCGCCGAATTTCCTCGCTGTCCTTCACGCTCCGCGCCTCGTCTATGACCTTCTGCTTCTCCACAAGCGCCTGATGATTTGCTATCTTCATCTTTAGCCGCTTATTCTCGCTCACACACATATGCTTGGACTCGTAGCCTATATAATCGGCTGAAATTTTTGAAAATATTTTTTCAAAGCCGTTCTTTATATCTATTACCTCGTAGTCCTTTGCCTGCTCGCGCGCCTGAATTGTATAGCGCGAGTCGGTTATTATAAAACGCGAATCGTGCGATATTAAAAGGTACGCGTCGCCGGACGTAAAACCGCTGTAGTAAAATATGTTCGGGTAGCTCGATATAAGCGCAGCTTCGTTGTCATGGAGCCTTTCGCACAGCCTGTCAACTCTCCTGTTCACCTTCATCATCCCTTATCCGCAAGATATTCGAGCGCAAGCTCGTATCCCTTAAAGCCGAGACCGCATATCTGACCGTCACATTCGGGAGCGGTCACGCTCGTGTGACGAAATTCCTCACGCTTGTGTATGTTTGAAATATGCACCTCGACAGTCGGAATTTTAACCGAGCCGAGCGCGTCGCGTATCGCGTAGGAATAGTGGGTGTGCGCGCCGGGGTTCATTATGATACCGTCGTACACGCCGAGAGCCGAGTGTATTTTCTCGACTATTTCACCCTCGAAATTGCTTTGATAAAAATCAACACTAACGCCGAGCTTCTTTGCCTTTTCCGACACAAGCGCTTCAAGGTCGCCGAGCGTGTTTTTGCCGTAAACGTCGGGTTCGCGCACGCCGAGCATATTCAAATTTACTCCGTTTATTACAAGATACTTTTTCATAGCGTTTCCTCCAGTCTTTGAATTTCGAACATAAGCTCGTCCACAATTTTATCCTCGGGTACTTTTCTTATAATCTCGCCCTTGCGGAATATAAGCCCTTCTCCCCTGCCTCCGGCAATTCCAATATCAGCTTCGCGCGCCTCGCCCGGCCCGTTTACCGCGCAGCCCATAACGGCTATTTTAAGCGGTTTTTTAAGGCTTCTCGCGCTCTTTTCAACCTCGTTCGCTATCGGTATGAGGTCGATCTGCGTTCTGCCGCATGTCGGACAGGAAATTATCTCAGCGTTCGTTCTGCGCAAGCCGAGCACCTTCTGTATATCGTAAGCGGTGTACACCTCCTCCACGGGATCGGCTGTAAGCGATACGCGCATTGTGTCGCCTATGCCCTCAGCTAAAAGCGCGCCGATACCGACAGCCGACTTTATCGTGCCGGAGCGGAGCGTTCCCGCCTCGGTAACGCCTATATGTAACGGTATATCCGTCATCTCGTCAAACAGCCTGTACGCTTCGAGCATTTTCGGCACGTCGGACACCTTTATGGACACAACGACGTCGTGAAAGTCCAGCTCGTCCAAAATTCGGACGTGACCCATTGCGCTCTCGACAAGCGCGCGTGCGGTAACGCCGCCGTGCTTTTCGAGCAGATTTTTTTCGAGCGAGCCTCCGTTTACGCCTATACGTATCGGAATTTGCCGTTCCTTTGCCATGTCAACAACCTGCCGCACTCTTTCGCGGTCGCCGATGTTGCCGGGGTTTATTCTGACCTTATCCGCGCCGTTTTTCATACATTCAAGCGCGAGACGGTAGTCAAAATGTATATCGACAACAAGCGGTATATGGATTTGTTTTTTTATTTCTTTAACAGCCTGTGCTGCCTCCATGTCGGGCACGGCGACGCGTATGATCTCACACCCCGCGTTTTCAAGCTCCGCAATCTGATTTACGGTCGCCCTCACATCGCGCGTGTCGGTGTTGCACATGGACTGTATCGCAACGGGGTTATCACCGCCTATTTTGACGCCGCCGATATTGACAACTCTCTTTTGTTTCCTCATAAAATTATCCTCCGAATAAGCTCATAACGTCCTTAAACGATATTACAATCACAAGCAGCAGCAAAAGCGCCATTCCCACGGCGTGTATAATACCCTCCTTGTCGGGCGGCACTCGTCTGCGCGTAATCATCTCCCACAGCACAAACAGTATTCTGCCGCCGTCGAGCGCCGGTATCGGCAAAAGGTTAAATATGCCGAGGTTTATCGTGAGCAGCGCGATGAGGTTCAGCACGTCGAGCCAGCTCCTGCTGCCGGAATGTACGGCTGTGTTCACCTCGCGGACAATACCGACAGGCCCCGATATCTCGTGTATGCCGATTTTTCCTGTGATTAGCTGCCAGAATGACTGGTACACGAGTTTTACAACGAATTTCGTTTCGTTCCACGCCTCGCCCCAGACGTTAAAGACGTTTATTTCCTTCGGCTGCGGCGTGAAGCCGATTATATATCGCGTTATCGTTTTTGTCGTTCCCAAAAGCGAGTCGTCCTTCGGGTTATCCTCGGAGTACGGCACAAAATAGCTTTCGCTCTCCGTGCCGTTTACTTTGACACTGACGTTTACGCCGTCATCGGTGTAGCTTTGGTCTATAATCTGCTCCGTCGGCTTAAATTCAAACTCGTGTGTTTCATTTCCGCGCTTTACTTTGATCGTGGCGTATTCATCCTTGCGGAAGTTTTGAGTGTAAAGCGTGATGTCATTGTAGCAGCTTACGCCCTTGCCGTTTATCGCAACGATTTTATCGCCAGCCATCATGCCGCTCTGCTCTACGTAGCTTCCCGGCACGACCGACTGCGCAACGTTTGTCGCCACGGGCGATATCGCCGGTACTATAAACATAAACAGCATAAATCCGAGTATTATATTGAATATGCCGCCCGCCAAAAGCACCAAAAGTCTTTTCCACGGTTTTTGGTTCACGAATGACCTCTCGTCCCGTGTGTCCTCGTCCTCGCCGTCATCGAATTTGCAGTAGCCGCCGAACGGAAGAAGGCGCAGAGAATACTGTGTTTCACCCTTCTGCTTCTTGAATATCAGCGGACCCGCGCCTACGGAAAACTCGTCAACCCTAAATTTAAGAGCCTTAGCAACTATAAAATGACCGAATTCGTGAAACGAAATCAGCACAAGAAACATTATGACCGATACAATCGCCGTTACCACAAAAAAAGCCTCCCGTAATTACATACTGTATACAATTTCCTTCGCCGCTCTGTCAGTTTCAAGGATGTCGTCAAGCGAGGGATTCTCTATGTTTTTAATCTTATTCATAGTATTTGCTATCGCGTCGGATATGCCGAGGTAAGAGAGCTTACCGCTCATAAACATATCGACCGCCGCTTCGTCCGCACTGTTAAAGACCGTCGGCATTACGCCGCCCTTCTTCATCGCTTCATACGCGAGCTTCAGGGCGAAAAACGTTTCCGTATCGGGTTCTTCAAACGTCAGGTCACGGTACGCGAAAAGGTCAAGCTCGTTGCCGCTCATCGGCAGACGATGCGGGTACGTGAGCGCGTACTGTATCGGCAGCTTCATATCCGGCACGCCGAGCTGCGCTATTACGGCGTTGTCGCAAAATTCCACGGCGGAATGTACGACGCTTTGTCTGTGCACAAGCACCTTTATGTTCTCCGTTCCGAACAGCCACCGCGCCTCCATGACCTCCAAGCCCTTATTCACGAGCGTGGAGGAGTCTATCGTGACCTTCGCGCCCATGTCCCAGTTGGGGTGCTTTAACGCGTCGGCGGGCGTTACGCTCGTAAGCTCCGCTCTTTTTTTGCCGAAGAACGGTCCGCCCGACGCGGTGAGCAGTATACGCTTTATTTCGCGTCTGTCGCGGCAGCATTCGAGTGACTGAAAAATCGCGCTGTGTTCGCTGTCTACCGGCAGCAGCTTTACTCCGTGCTCATTCGCGAGACGCGTCACTATATGACCGCCCGTGACGAGCGTTTCCTTATTAGCAAGCGCTATATTCTTTCCCGCCTTTATCGCTTCGATCGTCGGCAAAAGTCCCGATATGCCGACAACCGCAGTAACGACCGTTTGTGCGCTGCCGACTGTCGCGGCTTCAATAAGTCCGTCCTCGCCCGACACTACCTTTATATCGGTGTCCGCGAGCTTTATTTTAAGCTCCTTTGCCTTATCCTCGTCCGTGACGCACACAAGACGCGGCTTAAACTCGCGCGCCTGCTTTTCGAGAAGCGCGGTATTTTTTCTCGCCGTCATTGCTTCGACCTTTATGCCCCTGTACTCGCGCGCAATTTCGAGCGTTTGAGTGCCTATCGAGCCGGTGGAGCCGAGCAATGATATTTTATGCTCAAATTCCATATTATATAACCCCATATACCGTCATATGTTTATGCCACGGAAAGTATCGCGGCAAGTATGCCGAACACGAACGGCGCGATAAACATAACGCTGTCAAATCTGTCCATAAAACCGCCGTGTCCCGGGAAGAACGTTCCAAAATCCTTAACGCTCGTATCTCTCTTTATCGCCGACGCCACAAGGTCGCCTATCTGACCAAACACAGAGCCGACAACGCCGGTGAGTGCGCCTATGGCGAGCCACGGCACGTCAAGACCTAATGCGTTGTTTAAGATAAAAAGATACAGCGTGCATATTACAGCCGCGCCAACAACGCCGCCTACCGCGCCTTCAACCGTTTTATTGGGGCTTACGTTAGGTATCAGCTTATGCTTGCCGATAAACCGTCCCGTGAGGTACGCGAAGGAGTCCGACGACCACGCGCACAGGAATACGAGCATCATGTAGCCGTTTCCGAAATATGACTTTGAAAGCATTATGCATGCCATAGAAACCGTGACATACATGGTGAGGAACGCGTTTGAAAGCACGTCCTTGTAATTCCACCGTCCATGCAGAGCCACAACGAGAACCATATTTATAAATATAATGAGTATCGCAGCCATTGCGCAAAGCTCCGCCGTCGTGTGGAAATTATAGCCGATAACGAACGGTATACCCGCCGACATCAGTATAGCCGAACATATAAAGCCCGTCACGCGCATTGCCCTTGACGCTTTTGAAGCCGCGTAACATTCATGCAGCATTAAAAGTATTACCACCGCAACCGCGGCGGCAAACACAATGTCGCCTACCTGCTGACCGAAGAAAATTTCCGGCAGGAACAGCAACGCAAAAAACAGCAAAAGCGCCGCCACAGAAGTTATCACTCTAGTTTTCATTCGTCATATCCCTCCAAATCTTCTGCCGCGTTGTCCGAATTCGCTGACGGCATGTCCGAAGTCCGATGGCTTAAAGTCGGGCCACAGCTTATCGGTGAACCACATCTCCGCGTAGCTTACCTGCCACAGCATGAAATTGGAAAGCCGCATTTCGCCGCTCGTTCGTATAAGTAAGTCCACGTCCGGCTGACCGTGCGTGTATAGCTTGCCGTCAACGGTTTTCTCGTCAATATCGCTTAACTCAAGCGAGCCGTTTTTAACATCGGCGCATATCTCTCTCACGGCATGTGCAATTTCCTCGCGTCCGCCGTAGTTTAAGGCTATGTTTAATATGGTTCCGGTGTTATTCTCGGTCAGCTTTTCCGTCTTTATAATCTGCTCCTGTATTTCCTCGCTAAGCTCCGCGCGCGAGCCGATAACGCGTATGACCGTGTTGTCGCCCGCGAGATTTTTCTCCGCGTTTTTGAGGTAGTCGAGCAGAAGCGACATAAGATATTTTACCTCGTCCGCCGGTCGTTTCCAGTTCTCGGTTGAAAACGCGTACACCGTCACATATTCAATACCGAGCTTATTCGCCTCGGTGATTATTTTTTTCAGAGCGTCCGCACCTGCGCTGTGACCCGCGCTGCGCGGAAGTCCTCTTTTTTTTGCCCACCTGCCATTGCCGTCCATGATTATACCGACGTGGCGCGGCAGATGCTTCGGCTCCGCGCCGACTTTTTCTTTACGCTTAAACAGCATTTTCTATCCCTTTCGGAGTTTTATTTTTGATATTAAAACGCGGGGGCGGATAATATCCGCCCGCGCAACGTCTTATACTTCCATTATTTCCTTTTCCTTCGCGGCGCAAATTGAGTCAATCTCCTTTACGTATTTGTCGGTCAGATTCTGAACGTCCTTTTCCGCGCCCTTAACGTCGTCCTCGGTCATTTCGCCGTCCTTCTTCTGCTTCTTAAATTCCTCCAAAGCGTCGCGGCGAATGTTTCTTATCTGAATTTTCGCTTCCTCGGTGTATTTCTTTACCGTCTTCACAAGCTCTTTTCTTCTCTCCTCCGTGAGCGGCGGGAAGTTAAGGCGTATAACCTTGCCGTCGTTCTGCGGCGATATGCCGAGATCGGAGGCGTTTATTGCCTTCTCAATCTCCTTTAATACCGTCACGTCCCACGGCTGAATTACGAGCAGTCTCGGCTCGGGCGATGAAATCGAGCCTACCTGCTGTATCGGCGTCATTGTGCCGTAGTAGTCGATTGCAACCTTGTCGAGCACCTGCGCGTTCGCGCGTCCGGCGCGGATCGTTTTAAGCTCTGACGCGTACGCGTCAATTCTCTTTTCCATTTTGCTTTCTATTTCGGGATATTTAGCCATTTTCGTGTCCTCCTTTATATTTATGTATTAAAGCTTTCCGTCCTTGTTTACGAGAGTGCCTATCCTGTCACCCTTAACGGCTCTTACGATATTTGACGGGTCGTTAAGACCGAATACGAGGATGGGCAGATTGTTGTCTCGACAGAGCGACGCCGCCGTCGAGTCCATAACGCCGAGATTTTTTGAAAGTATATCACTGAACGACAGCGCGTCGTACTTCTTGGCGTTCGGATTTATATTGGGGTCGCTGTCGTAAACCGCGTCAACCTTCTTCGCGAGCAGTATCACGTCCGCCTCCGTCTCAACGGCTCTCAATGCCGCGGCTGTATCGGTTGACATGAACGGATTGCCCGTGCCGCAGCCGAATATAACGACTCTGCCCTTATCGAGATGCCTTATCGCCTTGCCTCTGATGTACGGCTCGGCAACCTGACGCATTTCTATGGCGGTCTGCACTCTCGTCGGCACTTCGAGGTTCTCGAGCGCGCTGCACAGCGCGAGCGCGTTTATTGCCGTCGCGAGCATACCCATATGGTCGGCGCGCGTTCTGTCCATGTTCTCGCCGCTTCTGCCGCGCCATATGTTTCCGCCTCCGACAACGATGGAAACCTGTACGCCCATATCCGTTATCTTCTTTATATTCTCGCTTATGCTTGAAATGGTCGGTTCGTCAAGTCCGAAGCCGTTTTTTCCCGCGAGTGCCTCGCCGCTTATTTTAAGCAGCACTCTTTTGTATTTTGCTTTCATACGCAAATTCTCCCTTCATTAAGAGACCGTTTGTTGTCTATTATATCCATTATACACGAATACAAGGCTTTTTTCAATACATATTTTACCGATAC
>CANQQS010000108.1 GCA_947626045.1 uncultured Clostridia bacterium
AGCTGATTTGTCCAAGTATTCCGACGCTGCTTCGGTAAGCGATTGGGCTTCCACATCGCTTAGCTGGGCTAACGCGGAAGGCTTGATTACAGGCATGAGCGATACCGAGCTTGCGCCTACAGGCACAGCGACACGCGCTCAGGTAGCGTTGATCCTTATGAGATTTTGCGAAAATATTGTAGAATAAATTCGCGCTTTATAAAAGACGGAGCTTCGGCTCCGTCTTTTTTCTGTATTTAATTAATGCGGATTAAATGCCGCACCGTTCAAAAAAGTCGGCTGACGTTAGTCCCGACGGACGGTTAAAGCGCTTGAGCATGAACAGTGAGTCGGGGTCGCTCGTTATCGTGTTTATGCCCTCGGTGCAGGAAAAACTCATTTTAAATCCCATATCGCGCAGCCATTCGGTCGTGCCTTCGCTGTACGCGCCGAACGGGTACGCGTAAATTATAGGCGCGAAACCGGTTTTGGAAAGAAATCGGTTTTGCGCTTTTTCGGTGTCGGCGCAGAATATGCGCTTGTATTCCTCGTCACTCTCACCCTTCTTTTTCTGAGCGCCGTTCCTTCCTTTATCGACCGAGTGAAAGTCGTATGAGTGATTGCCGACCTCGACACGGTTCGACAAATACATATCGTACACCTCGCTCCACCGCAGATACCCATATGTCGCGTTTTTTATGTTGCTCTCGCTGAACTCGTCGGTATAGCTTCCGACAACGGAGCAGACAGCCTTTGCACCGGTTTCCTCCAATATCGGCATAACGTTGCTGTAAAAATTGTAGTGACCGTCGTCAAACGTCAGCATCACAGGCTTTTTCGGCAGCGAAGTGCCGTGTTCCGAATAGTCTATGACCTCCTGCGCGCTGACGAACGAATACCCCTCGCTTTTCAGATACATAATATCATCTTTAACCGTTTCGGGCGTGACAACATATTTGCCCGCACGCGATGAGTCGGCTATGACGCTGTGGTACATTACTATTAAAAGCTCCCTGCCGCCGCCGAGCGTAGTTGTGTAACCACCGCGGGCGTTGTAAACGATTACGGCAAAACAGACGGCAAACAGACACGCGGTTAAAGTAAGGATAAAGCGCATTTTTTTCATAAAAATAACACCCCCTGTTATAGTATGACAGGGGGTGCGCCGTTATGCGGTAAATCAAGCCTTGCCAACGGAGCCGAACAGCTCCATCTTTTCCTTTACGATTACTTTTATAGCCTCCGTTCCGGGAGCTAAAAGCTTTCTCGGGTCAAATCCCTTGCCTTCAAGATCTTTGCCGGCTTCGATGTACTTTCTTGTGGCCTCCTGGAAATAGAGCTGACATTCGGTGTTTACGTTGATCTTCGCAACGCCGAGTGAGATTGCCTTCTTAATCATGTCGGCGGGTATGCCGGTGCCGCCGTGGAGTACAAGCGGAAGGTCGCCGATAAGCTCTTTCGTCTTCGCGAGAGCATCGAAGTCAAGTCCCTTCCAGTTTGCGGGGTACTTGCCGTGAATGTTGCCGATACCGGCAGCCAAGAAGTCAACGCCGAGATCCGCGATTTTCTTACATTCGTTCGGGTCGGCGATTTCGCCCATGCCGACAACACCGTCCTCTTCGCCGCCGATTGAGCCTACTTCGGCTTCGATTGACATGCCCATAGCGTGGCTTACCTTTACAAGCTCCTTTGTCTTTTCGATATTTTCCTCAATGGGGAAGTGTGAGCCGTCGAACATTATTGACGAGAAGCCCGCCTTTATGCACTTGTAGCAGCCCTCGTAAGTACCGTGGTCAAGGTGAAGCGCGACGGGAACGGTTATGTTCATTTCCTCTATCATAGCCTTAACCATAGCCGTGACGGTCTTAAAGCCCGTCATATATTTGCCCGCGCCCTCGCTCACGCCGAGAATAACGGGCGACTTGTTCTCCTCCGCCGTGGCGAGGATTGCCTTTGTCCATTCAAGATTGTTTATGTTAAACTGACCGACCGCGTACTTTCCCGCAACTGCCTTGTTTAACATTTCTGTAGCTGAAACTAACATTTCAACATGCCTCCTTTATAAATTTGATAAAATATATGTTAAATTTAATATATTTTCAGTTTCCGATAACGATTCTGTCGGAATTTAACACGCGCGTAAGGTTGTCCTCCGTGGCTGCTATCGTTTTCGACCTGCCGCAGCGCAGACAGGAAATCACGACGCTGCCGCCCTTTACGATTACAGACGCTCTGTCGCCGCCGCACACGCAGCTTATTCTATGCGAGTCGGAGAGTTTGTTAAGCCGCTCTATTATCAGAAGCAGCGTATTGAATACCGCGTCGTCGCCGGTGTCGTACTCGTCTATAATATCGGAATAAATATCGGTGTCCTCGAGCGCCTGTTCAACCTTGTCACTTTCGCCGGCAAAGAATATATCCATGCCCGCCGCCGGACATTTGTACGACAGGAGCTTTTTCTTCCAGAACCCGCCGCGTGAAGACGTGTAGCTGTGGTTGCCGCCGCATAGCGGACACTCGACGTTGATTTTGTAGCCCGCGCCTTTAACGGAGATTGTGACGCACTTTTCGCGGCAGCCGTGGGTGGGGCATACAAACGTCGCCTTACCCGCGCCCGAAAAATCGAAAATTGTCAGATATTTTGAAGATATGTTTGAGCAGACAGGGCATATATATGCAACCGTCCGTTTCAATTCAACAACCATTTATACAACCTCTCTACAATCCTATTTTTTCCTCGCGCGCGTAGAAAAACAAATACTGCTGCGCGAAACCGCCAAGTGCGCCGAATTTCTTTTCCGCAAACTCGGAAACGGCATTTATGCTCGTTTCTCCGTCAAAGTAGCAATACTCTATTATACGCTTTATCCACACGTCAACCGGAAATGCCTCCGTATGTGAAAGCCCGAAAAGCAGTATACAATTCGCGACCTTGTTTCCTACGCCGTTTATACGCATAAGCTCTCTTTTCGCACCCTCCGCGTCAAGCGAGCGTATGTACTTTTCGTCAATATCGCCCGATGCGAACCGCCTTGCCGCGTCAATAATATACTTGTCGCGGAACCCCGCGCGTATCGGAGCCAAACCCTCAGGCTTAAGACGCGCGAGCGTCTCACAGTCGGGGAAGGAGTAATATATTTCGCCGCCGTACTCGATCTCACTGCCGCAAAGCGCGCACAGCCGCTCAATTATACCCTTTATGCGCGGTATGTTGTTGCTCGCCGATATGATAAACGACACGACCGTTTCCCACAAATCCTGGTTGAGTATGCGTATACCGCCGCCGTACTCAACAGCCCTGCGCATAACGTCGTCCGTGGCAAGCTTTTCCTTTATCCCGCCGTAATCTCTGTCAAGGTCGAAATACCCGCGCCAGATATTTTCAAAATCCTTTTCGCTCGTATCATAGAGCGTGACGGTATCGCCGCTCTGCTTTATACGAAGCGCCTTGCCGTGCGCAACGCCCGTATACGAGCCGTCCGCTTCCGCTTTCCAGCGGAAGCACTGACCGCAGTCGAATATATGTTTTAGATTAAAGTCCCTAAGCCCCGTTATAACGAGGTTTTTACCTGTCATTTGCGTATTCATAAATACAGTATACCACATTTGGTATATTTTATCAATAATATAAAGATAGAAATTTAACAAAAGCTTTTGTATATTTTGATAAACGGAATTGCGCCGCACCACTTGACACAATAGGATAAAAATAGTAAAATAACTATGTATGTTCTTATATAACGAAAGGAGAAACCGACAAAATTATGGATACAATGCAGGGACTTAAACGCACAAATTACTGCGCCGACACCGAGGGCATAGGCAAAGAAGTGACGGTCGGCGGCTATGTGCAGAAAACGAGAGATTTGGGAAACCTTATATTTATAGATTTACGCGACCGCAGCGGAATAGTACAGCTTGCGTTCGACGACGCGACCGACAGGGAAATATTTGAGAAAGCGTCGAAGTGCCGCGCGGAGTATGTGCTTATGGCGAAGGGTACGGTGCGTGAGCGCGAGAGCAAGAACCCCGATATTAAAACGGGCGATATAGAGATATTCGTAACGGATCTGCGCGTGCTTGCTGCTGCGCAGACGCCGCCGTTCGAGGTTGTTGACGACACAAACGTAAACGAGGAGCTAAGACTGCGCTACCGTTATCTTGACCTTCGCCGCTCCGTGCTGCAGAAGAACCTCATAACGCGCGGAAAAATAGCGAAGTCGGCGCGTGACTATTTCTACGAGAACGGCTTTATCGAGATTGAAACGCCGATGATGATAAAATCCACGCCGGAGGGCGCGCGCGACTACCTTGTGCCGTCACGCGTGCATAACGGCAGCTTTTACGCACTCCCGCAGTCGCCGCAGATGTACAAGCAGCTTCTGATGATTGCGGGCTACGACCGATATATACAGCTTGCGCGCTGCTTCCGCGACGAGGATCTGCGCGCCGACAGACAGCCGGAATTTACGCAGATAGACCTTGAAATGTCGTTTGTTGACGTTGAGGATATACTCGAAATAGGCGAAGGCATGATAAAGAGAGTGTTCAAGGACGTGCTTGACGTTGACATTCCCACGCCGCTGCCGAGGCTTACGTACAAGGAAGCGATGGAGCGCTACGGCTCGGACAAGCCGGATACACGCTTCGGCATGGAGATATGCGACCTTTCCGACCTTGTAAAGAACAGCGGCTTCGGTGTGTTCTCGTCGGCAATCGAATCGGGCGGCTCCGTACGCGCCATAACGGCGAAAAACGCCGCTTCAACGCTCACACGTAAGGAAATAGACAAGCTCACCGAATACGTACGCGGCATAGGCGCGAAGGGACTTGCGTTCATACGCTGGGTTGACGACGCGCCGTCGTGCGGCTTCGCGAAATTTTTAGCCGACGGCGAGCTTGACGCAATACTGCAAAGAACGGACGCGGAAAAGGGCGATGTTGTGTTTATCGTAGCCGACAAGGACAGAGTAACGCTTCCCGTACTCGGCGCGCTGCGTCTCACCGTTGCGAAAAAGCTTGACATAATCCCCGATGGCTACAATTTCCTCTGGATCACGGAATTCCCGTTCTTCGAGTACGACGACGAAACAAATTCATGGATAGCGATGCACCACCCGTTCACGATGCCGATGGACGAGTGCATACAGTACCTCGACACAGACCCCGGAAAGGTCACAGCTAAGGCTTACGACCTCGTATTGAACGGCACGGAGCTTTCGAGCGGCTCGATACGTATCACGAACGCGGAATTGCAGGAGAAGATGTTTAAAGCGCTCGGACTTACGGACGAGGAAATTGAAGCGAAATTCGGCTTTCTCGTTGAGGCGTACAAATACGGCGCGGCTCCGCACGGGGGCATGGGTATAGGTCTTGACAGACTGGCAATGATAATGACCGGAAGCGAGAGCCTTAGGGACGTAACGGCGTTCCCAAAGGTGCAGAACGCGTCCGAGCTTATGTCCGGCGCGCCGGGCGGCGTGGACGAAGCGCAGCTTGAAGAGCTCGGCATAAGGATTATAAAGAAAGACGAGTAAGAGTGGAGTGAAGCAGGAATGATTACGGTATCAAATCTGACGAAAAAATACGGACAGAAAACCGTACTCGACAACGTGAGCTTTGACGTTAGGGAAGGCGAGATTGTAGGCTTTCTCGGTCCGAACGGCGCGGGAAAGTCCACGGTTATGAACATTATAACGGGCTACATTTCGGTAACCGAGGGCAGCGCGCAGATAGACGGTCACGATATAGCCAAAGAGCCTATCGAGGCGAAAAAGCGCATAGGCTACCTTCCCGAAATGCCGCCGCTTTACGTGGATATGACCGTACGGGAATATCTCGAATTTGTATGCGATTTGAAAAAGGTCAAAAAAGCCGATATGAAAGAGCATATCGACGGCATAATTGAGACCGTTAAGATAGCCGACGTCGAAAACAGGCGCATCGGAAACCTCTCAAAGGGTTACAAACAGAGAGTCGGACTCGCGGGTGCGCTTATAGGCGATCCGCCCGTTATAATACTTGACGAGCCGACAGTCGGACTTGACCCGAAGCAGATAGTTGACGTGAGAAACGTCATTAAAAAACTGGGTGAAACAAAGACGGTCATATTAAGCTCTCATATATTGAGCGAAATAAGCGCCGTCGCAGATAGGGTAATCATCATAAACAAGGGCAGAATTGCCACCGAGGACACGCCCGCGAACCTGCAGAACCGTCTGGGCAGGTCGCACCGCGTACAGATAACCGTTTCGGGCGACCGCGACAAGGCGGAAGAACTGCTTAAATCATTTGACGGCGTGAGCAGCGTTGTATGCACCTCGTCAAACGGCGATGAACACAGCTTTGAATTTGAAACACAGCTTAGCGCGAACGACCGCAAAAAGGTTTTCTTCGCGTTCGCGAAAGAGAATATGGCGATAATATCACAGCAGGACAAGCGGCTCACGCTTGAGGAAATATTCCTGTCGGTAACGGACGGCGTAGGAAAGGAGAGTGACAGCGGTGAAGGCGATATTTAAGAGAGAATTGAACGCGTACTTCACATCGGCTCTCGGCTACGCGTATCTGTTATTGTTCCTTGAGTTTACCGGACTTGTATTCTACTTCACGTCCATACAGACGGGACTTTCGTCGCTTTCGACGTACTTTACCGTAACGGCGTACTTGTCGCCGCTGCTTTTGCCGCTCCTTACCGTGCGGATATTTTCTGAGGACAGAAAGCTTAAAACCGACCAGCTTCTGCTTACCGCGCCGGTATCGACAACAGGCGTCGTGCTCGGCAAATTTCTTGCCGCGTTCGCAATGTTCGGCATAGGTCTTGCGGTAACGATAATATATCCGCTCATACAATCGCGCTACGGCGCTGTACCGGTGGCGGAAACGGTATGTGCTTACATCGGATTTATACTGTTCGCGGCGCTTATACTCGCCGTCGGCGCGTTCATGTCGTCGCTCACGGAAAACCAGATAACGGCAGCCGCCGCGACTTACGTTGTGGTGTGCGCCGTAATAGCCGCTGTGTTCGCGGTAAATATAATACCGAATGAAACGATAGTGAATATCGCGCTGTGGCTGTCTCCGATAAACAGATTTCTGAACCTTCTTCACGGCAGATTTAATATAAACGACGCGGTTTACCTCGCAAGCGTATCGGGACTGTTTCTGTTCCTCACGGTGGAAACGTTCGAGAAGCGCAGATTGGGCTGACGGGAGGGGTGCAATATGAATAATCGTAAAAAATTCAGGATAAATTTTATCGTAACGGTTGCCGCCGCGGTCGCGCTTGTCGCCGTGGTAAACGTGTTCGCGACCGTTCTCCAGAACCGCATGTCAATAATCACGAGCGACACGTACGAACTTTCCGACAGAACAAAGGACTATCTCAAAACCTTCGATTCACCCGCGACAATCTACATTTTCGAGAGCGCGGCGAAGCAGGACGAGAACATTTCAAACGTTCTTCGCCGTTACGGGGAGCTTAACTCAAATATAAAGGTTGAAAACGTAAACCCAATGGAGGATCCGACCTTCGGAAGCAAATACACAAAACAGGGCGAGTCACTTCCGGCGAACTCTATTATTGTCGCGTCCGACACGCGTTACCGTACGTTTACGCTTACGTCGCTCTACGAGGGTACGTATTTAAGCGTTGAAAACAAGATAACGCCAGCACTCGAATATGTTTCGGGCGACGCGGATATGAAAGCGTGCTTCGTGACGGGTCACGGCGAGCTTGACTCCGCGGGAATGCAGAAAAAGCTCAAAGATGAAACGTACGCAGTCGAGGAATGGGACAGCCTTATGACGGACGTTCCGGAGGACACATCGCTCGTCATATGCTTCAGACCGCTAAACGACTTTACGGAGGAAGAAATAACGAAGCTTGACGCATACCTCGAAAAAGGCGGTCACTTCCAGCTTTACACCGATAACAACACAAAAGCTCTCACGAACCTTTACAAATATATGGAATCGTGGGGCATAGGATTTACCGACACAATGGCTGCCGACACGAACAGCGACAATTACCTCTATAACGGCAGTACACAGCTTATGTATGCCGACGTGCAGCCAACGCCGTTCACGGAGGATATAATTTCCGGCGACCGCCGCGTGGCGTACCTGCCTTACGCGAAAGCACTCGATTTGCTTTTTGAGTCCAACGGTTCAAGAACGGTTATGCCGGTGCTTGCCACGACGGATATGACGTATACGATAACGGGTGACACGCTTGAAACGGTTGAGGACGTGCCGATGGGTGCGAGAATGATAGCCGGACTCGCGAGCGACACCGACACAGGCGCGTCTGTTTACGCGGCGGGCGCGACGCTCTTCATGAACTACAACGAAGAGGACATCACAGGTTCGGTAAATTACGAGTATTTTGACAACCTCATAAATTACATGCTCGGCACGGACGCGAGCTTCACCGTAAACGGAAAATCGGCATACGGCGGCATACTTATGATGAACGAGTCGCAGAAGGTTTATGTGCGCACTCTCGTCATTATCGTAATACCGCTTATTGTGCTTATATGCGCCGTTATCGCGCTTTTGAAAAGGAGAAAGCTGAGATGAACAAGAAGCTGCTGACAGTAATAATAGCGCTTATAGTGCTGTTTGCGGGCGCGACGGCGTTTCTTCTGCTGACCGGAAACAAAGAGCCGGACACGCAGGGAACGGAATCGGAGGAAGCAGCATACACTCTGTTTGACATACCTTCATCGTCGCTCAAGGAAGTAGAGGTAAACAAGGCGGACTTTAACATAAAAGCCGTAAACACGGGCGACTCCGATTGGACGATTGACGGCGAGAACGCTGAGGAAATATCGCC
>CANQQS010000109.1 GCA_947626045.1 uncultured Clostridia bacterium
GTAAGCTCCACCTTGCCGCTGCCGGGCATTACGTTTACCTCTATCGACAGCGTATCGCCGCCCACCGACGTCCACGCCAGTCCGCGCGCAACGCCGACCTCGTCATGCTCGTTCATCATGTCAAAGCGGTAGTGAGGCTTGCCGAGGAAGTCCTCCAAATTCTTTACGGTTACCTTAATCACGCGCTTGCGCGTACTCAAAAGCTCCTTTGCCGCCTTGCGGCATATTTCGCCTATTTTCTGCTCCAGCTTTCTTACGCCCGCCTCGCGCGTATAATGCTCAATTATTTCACGAAGCGGATTGTCGGCAATTGTGAGCTGCTTTTCCGTAAGACCGTTCGCTTTGAGCGTTTTCGGGATAAGATAGTCCTTCGCGATATGAAATTTCTCCGCGCTCGTGTAGCCGGTAAGCTCGATTACCTCCATTCTGTCCAGAAGCGGACGCGACACGGTGTCGAGCGTGTTCGCGGTCGTTATGAACAGCACCTTCGATAAATCGAACGGCACTTCTATGTAGTGGTCGCGGAACGAGCCGTTCTGCTCGTAGTCCAGAACCTCCAGAAGCGCGGCTGACGGATCGCCCTTGTAGTCAACGCCCATTTTGTCGATCTCGTCGAGCAGAATAAGCGGATTAAGCGTTTTCGCTTCCTTCATGGCAGCCATTATCCTGCCTTCCATAGCGCCTATGTACGTCTTTCTGTGACCGCGTATGTCGCTTTCGTCGTGTATGCCGCCGAGCGATATGCGGACGTATTTTCTGCCGAGCGCTCGCGCGACCGATTTCGCGACAGACGTTTTACCCACGCCCGGAGGTCCGACAAGACAGAGTATCGCGCTGCTTTTACCGTTCGTCATCTGTCTTACGGCAAGGTATTCAACTATTCTCTCCTTCACCTTGTCGAGACCGTAATGATCCTCGTCAAGCACGGCGCGGGCGTTCTGTATGTCGTTGTTTTCCTTCGTCGTTTTGTTCCACGGCATTTCGAGAACGGTGTCGAGGTAGCTCCTTACAACGGCGCTCTCCGACGACGAGGGCGGCATTTTAAGGAAGCGGTCAACCTCCTTTAACAGCTTATCCTTCGTGTCCTTCGTCGTTTTGAGCTTCTTTATCTGTTTTTCGTATTCCTCCGCTTCGCTTATCGTTCCGCCGCCGTCAAGCTCCTCCTGTATCACGTGAAGCTGCTCACGCAGGTAGTACTCGCGCTGATTTTTGTCGAGCCGCTCTTTTACGCGCTCCGCTATCTGGCGTTCGAGCTTTAAAACCTCCATTTGGTTCTGCAGCGCGGCGGTGAGCATTTCGGCTCTCGCGCACACGTCAAACTCCGAGAGCAATTCCTGATTTGTTTCAATTTCAAGCTCCGCGCCGGCGGCTGTTATATCGCACAACTCACCGAGCGTATGCGCCGACATTACCTGCATGAAATTGTCGGCGGTAAGGCGCGGATTCTGTGAAAAGTATTCCTCGTACGTCTTGCGCAGACGGTTCTTGTGCGCCGCCGCGAGATTGTC
This sequence comes from uncultured Clostridia bacterium, assembly GCA_947626045.1. Taxonomy (GTDB): domain Bacteria; phylum Bacillota; class Clostridia; order UBA1381; family UBA1381; genus Hominilimicola. The sequence goes on from CANQQS010000109.1 coordinate 1,509, forward strand.
ATTGTCGTAGTAAGAGTCCTCGTATTCGAGTATACCGGCTTTCAAATATCCGTCGCACGGTATTTCGCAGTCAATCATGCCGCGCCGCACGCCCTGCACTATCACACGCACCACTCCGCCCGGCATACGCATTACCTGACGTATCTGCGCGACCGTACCCACGTCGTACACGTCGGCAAACGACGGTTCCTCAACGCTTATATCCTTCTGCGTTGTAAGGAACACGATTGAATTTGTAGCGCTCGCGGCTTCAATGGCTTTTACCGAAGCAGTCCGCGCCGCGTCGAAGTTGAGCGTCATGTGCGGAAAAAGCACCATTCCGCGCATCGGCACAACCGGCATATAATTTATTTTATTTTCCATTTTTACCACCTCAAAATCACATTGTAAAGCGATATAAATATTATAGCTGTTATCCGCGCCGTTTTCAACTGTTTTTTTATGGTCGCGCCCATCGTCCCGATATTACTCTGTCATTGCCGCACAAATCCTTTATTATCCTTATGTCATTGTAATTTTTTTCCATAAGCTTTTTTACGCTTTCACCTTGGTTAAAACCTATTTCAAACGCGAGAAGTCCGTTCTTTTTGAGCATTTTCGGGGCGATTTCGGTTATGCGCCTGTAAAACTTAAGTCCGTCCGCGCCGCCGTCGAGCGCGGAAATCGGCTCGTAATCCTTCACCTCGGTCTGCAGCGTATCAATAATCGCCGTTTCGATGTACGGCGGATTTGATACTATAATATCATAATCGCCGACGGGGATTTCGTTTAAAATGTCAGCGTTTACAAACTCCATTCTGTCCGAAACGCCGTTTATTTCGGCGTTCTCACGCGCCGTATTGAGCGCGTCGGCGCTTATGTCAAGCTCCGTCACGCGCGCGTTTTTGTTGTAATGCGCAAGGCTTATCCCGATACAGCCCGTACCAGCGCCGATGTCGAGAATGTTACACGCTTCGCCGTTCATGTATTCCAAAACATGCTCGACAAGCGTTTCGGTGTCGCTGCGCGGTATGAGCGTCGCGCGGTTTACCTTGAACGGCAGCGACATAAATTCCGTTTCGCCGAGAATATATTGAAGCGGCTCACCGCCTGCGCGCCGAGCCGCCGTTTCGTTTACTCTTTCTACCTCGCCGTCCGTAACGGCGCGGCGCGGATTTGTGATAAGCTCCGTTCGGCTTATGCCGAGCGTGTGCATCACAATCATTTCCGCCTCGAACCGCGCGTTGTCTTTAAGCATTGAGGCGGTATGTCTTACAAGAGCGTCGATTACCATTTGTCGTCCTCTTTATCCTCGGGTATGCACGGCTTCATCGCCTCGATCGCGACCTCTATCATGCTTTCGTCAGGCTCGCGCGTCGTGAGCTTTTGCAGCCACAGTCCCGGCTTTGACAAAAGACCGACGCATTTGTTTTTGCTCCTGCCCGCCCACTTTATAAGCTCGTACGATATGCCCGCGACTACGGGGAGCAGCAAAATACGCGTGCCCATTCTTAAAAGCGTGCTGACTGCGGCGTTAAAGCCGTCAAATCGCGGCAGCAGCGCGAAAAGCAGTATGCTCACTATCATTACGAAAAGCAGGAAGCTCGTTCCGCATCTGGGATGGAAACGCGTGTATTTCTTCACATTCTCCGGCGTAAGCTCCTCGCCTGCCTCGTAGCAGGCTATCGTTTTATGCTCCGCGCCGTGGTACATGAATACACGCTTTATATCCTTCATCTGCGACACAAGCGCGAGGTACGAGATGAATATTACCATACGTATCACGCCCTCGAATATGCTCGTGAACGCGCCCGTGGACGTTACCGCGTTCACCGCCGGCGACAGCGCGCCGAGCGCTTCTACACCCTTTGTGATAAACGTCGGCAAAAGCATGAACACCGCTATGCTGAATACAAGCGAAATCGCGATTGCAAAGTAGATTACAACGTCCTTTATTTTATCGCCGAGCTTATCTTCGAGCCACTTGTCGAATTTGCTCTCCTCTTCTTCCTCATCGCCTTCGAGGTCTACAAACTCCGCGCTGTACATGAGCGCCTTCATGCCTATCACAAGGCTGTCAATAAAATTCACACAGCCGCGTATTATCGGCAGCCGCCAGAATTTCGCGCGCGTTTTAACGCCGTTGTCGTCAATTTTGCAGGCTATATCGCCGTCGGGCTTGCGCACCGCGACGGCTGTTTTGTACGGTCCGCGCATCATTACGCCTTCCATGACCGCCTGACCGCCTATTGAAGTTATATGCTGTTCGTTATTGTTCATATCGCTTTATCCTTTCCGAAAAATCAGCACGGGTCGCACCACGGCGTGCAGCACTGCAGACACAGGCACATCGTGCAGGGGTCGCACGGCATACACATACCGCCGCCCTGAGTGGAGTTCGTGTAATCCCGGCGGCGCGACCTGAGGTTTTGAAGCGCCTCAACGTATTCCGCGTTGTTCGGCTCCATGTTTACAGCCGTTTGGAAGAAGCTCAGCGCCTGGTCGTACCAGCCCATCTGCATGCGCACGCGTCCCGAAAGGTAGTACCATTCAGCCGTGCGCGGCAATGAGTTAAGCATCGCCGCCGCTTCATTTACGCGTCCCTGCGTTATGAGCGAGCGCACAGCCGCGAACGATGCCGAGCCGCCGGAATAACTGCCCGTATAGCCGCCCGACGATGTGTTTCCCGAGTAGCTGCCGCCCGAGCTTTGCTTATTCATAATCATGTCGTACGCCTTGTTGATTTCCTTGATTTTCTCCGCAGCCAAATCGGCGAGCGGATTATTGACGTACTTATCGGGATGATATTTTTTCACAAGCTCGCGGTAAGCCTTTTTGATTGTTTCCTCATCCGCGTTTCTGTCAACGCCCAAAACCTTATACGGATCCATTTATTCCTCTCCCAATACAGATTTTTGCTTCCCCTTCAGTCCCTGATAGACTATGTTTGCTATAAGACTGCGGTTCCTGTGGAGCCTTAAAAGCTCCAGAGCCGAAGCCGTATTTTCAAGCGTGAGCGTGAGTGTAAACTCCGCGCGCTCGCGTATTTGCTTTTTTATTTCCTCCGCGCCGCCCTGCCTGTTCGCAAGAAACGGGTTGTACGCTCCCGATTTATAATCCTTTTCAATATCGTCGTACGCATCGATAATGTAGAGCCACCGTCCGAGGTTATAGCCGAACCACGACAGTATCCGCCGCGTGTCGCCGTCCGTGACAAAATCGGGCGTGAACACGTATTCGAGTATTTTCGCAAACCTGTCGGCGACCTCGTCGATTTCGGAGCAGCCTTGTTTTTCGAGCAGTGACAGCTCCGAAAGTCTGTCGGATATAAAGTCATACGCCTCTTTGTTTTTCACAAGAGCCTTGTTTTTGCCGCTTCGGAGCGCCGCCATCGCGATACGCGCCCTCACGCTGCCCTCGTCGCCCTCGTCGTCCTTAAGCTTTAAGTACGTCAAAAGCTCCCCCACCCGCGCGGCATAGTCAACCGCCGCGTCGTTCACGACGCAAGGGTGTTTTTTTAGCGGGTGTACGGCGCAGCGTTCCTCCGTTATGTCCACTTTTTCAAAAAGCGCGGACGACAGCACGAGCGCGAGAAATGTTATGTCGTAGCTCAGTCCCAGCCGTGACAGCTGCGAGCATTCGCGTCCCACGGCTCTGCAAAGACCGCAGTAGTACGCACGAAACACGTTCGCGTCCTCTTCGCCGAGACCCTCCCGACAGATTGATATATATCCGAACATACCGTTTCTCCGTAATCTTAAAGTTGCCTATACCAATTTCGTATTATATCGCAAATGCCGTCAAAATTCAACCTTCGGCGAGGATATTTTATAAAATTTATATTTTGTTCATATTTTTACGTAAACGGTGAAATGATATATAAAACGGTTTAAGCTTGTGAAAGGACGGATTTACGTATATGAAGCATGAAATGACGAATAAGGAATACGGCGAATATGTGAAAAAGAAAACGCCCAATTCCACGATACTCAAAAACTGCGTCAAGGCGTTTTTGATAGGCGGGCTTATCTGCGCAATAGGCGAGGGATTTATAACTCTCTACAAGGCGATAGGGCTTGACGAGGAGAGCGCGGCGACGTTCGAGTCGATCACGATGATATTCCTCGGCGCACTGCTCACGGGACTTGACATATACCCGAAAATCGCGAAGCACGCGGGCGCGGGTACGGTCGTGCCGATAACGGGCTTCGCCAACTCCGTTGTGTCGCCGGCGCTTGAGGCGAAAACGGAAGGCATGGTACTCGGAACGGGCGCGAAAATATTTACAATAGCGGGCCCCGTCATACTGTACGGCGCGCTCGCGTCATGGGTCGCGGGACTTATCTACTGGGTTACGAGCATGATTTAATACTCGGGAAAGGAAATTTGTATGAGCAGAATAGGCAGACAGACAATTAAAATTGAAAGACCGGTGTATATAAGGGAGTCGGCGGCGATTGTCGGCGTAAAGGAGGGCGAAGGCCCGCTCCGTGACAGCTTCGACGTGGTGCTTACCGATGACACGCTCGGTGAAAGCACGTGGGAAAAATCGGAGAGCAAATTGCAGAAAAAGGCGGTGTTTACCGCGCTCGACAAAGCCGGTCTTGCGCAGAAGGATATTGATTACGTACTCGCCGGCGATTTACTAAATCAGTGCATAGGCGCTCACTACTGTATGCGCGACATGGATATTCCGTTTCTCGGGCTGTACGGCGCGTGTTCGACCATGACCGAAAGCCTTTCGATAGGCGCGATGCTCATAGGCGGAGGCTTCGCCGACAATGTACTGTGCGCGACGTCGAGCCACTTTTGCACAGCCGAAAAGCAGTTCCGCACTCCGCTCGAATACGGCGGTCAGCGTCCGCCGGCGGCACAGTGGACTGTTACGGGTTCGGGCTGCGCGGCGCTGTCGTCCGAAAAGGGTATCGCGATGATTACGCATGTGACGAGCGGCAAGGTTATAGACAAGGGTATTTCAGACCTCACCAACATGGGCGCGGCAATGGCTCCGGCGGCTATCGACACGCTTATAGCACACTTTAAGGAAACGGGACAAAAGCCGTCGGACTATGACCTCATTCTGACCGGCGACCTCGGACATATAGGCTCGGACATTCTTATAGACCTCATGGGCAGAGAGGGCTACAATCTCCGAAACATTCACAACGACTGCGGCAAGATGATTTTCGACGGCGAAAAGCAGGACACGCACGCCGGAGGAAGCGGCTGCGGCTGCTGTGCAAGCGTGCTGTGTGGGCATATCATGGGCGAATTTAAGAAGGGAAATTTAAATAAAATACTCGTCATGGCAACGGGCGCGCTGATGAACCCGATGATTGTTCAGCAGGGCGAAAGTATACCGTGTATAGCGCACGCGGTCACGATTGAAAGGGAGGCTCAGTGATGGATACTGTGATTGAATTTGTAAAGGCGTTCGTTGTGGGCGGGCTTATCTGCGTTATCGGTCAAATCCTTATAGACAAAACGCAGCTTACGCCCGCAAGAATACTCGTCACGTTCGTGGTAAGCGGCGTTGTGCTGCAGTTTTTCGGCATATACGAGCCGCTCGTAAGCTTTGCCGGAGCGGGCGCGACGGTGCCTCTCACGGGTTTCGGCTACAACCTGTGCAAAGGCGCGTACCGCGCGGTTGCGGAAAAGGGGCTTCTGGGCGTGTTCACCGGTGGTCTTACCGCCGCTGCGGGCGGTGTGTGCGCCGCGATCGTGTTCGGATTTCTTGTCGCGGTTGTGTTCCGTTCAAAATCAAAAACATGATTTTTTTTATAAAAAAGCAGTTTAATTTATTAAAAAATCTGTTCAACCGAAAAAAATTATGGTAGAATAAACCCATTCTTACGAACGGAGAAAAAGACATGATTGAAATAAACGGACACACGCAGCACCTCGGTATAATCGGGTATCCCGTTGAGCATACGTTTTCACCGGCTATGCACAACTTCATATCCGAGACCGTACATAACAACTGCGTATACGGCGCGTACCTCGTGAAGCCCGAAAATCTCGGCGAGGCGATAGAGGGTATGCGCGCGCTCAATATTAAGGGAATAAACGTTACCGCGCCGCACAAGACCGAGGTAATGAAGTACCTCGACGTCGTTACGGACACGGCGAAGGAGCTCGGCAGCGTCAATACGATAGTCAACAATAACGGCGTTCTCACGGGTTACAACACCGACGCGGACGGATTTTGTATGGCGCTGAAGGTCGAGGGCGTTAAAATCGAGGGCAGCAAAATTCTTATAATCGGCGCGGGCGGCGTTACTCGTCCGACGATTATAAGGCTCATAGACAACGGCGCGAAGGAGATAACAGTATTAAACCGCACAAAGGCGAAGGCGGTTTCTCTCGCGGAGGATATTCTGAAAACAAAGGGCTTTGAGATAAAAACGAGCGTTGACGAGCTTAAATTCGATATAGTAATAAATACCACCTCGGCAGGTATGGAGCCGCAGGAAAACGTGCTGCCAACCGACAGCATTGACGAAATTACGAGCCTTGACTTTATCGATAGCAGCACAGCCGTTGCCGATATGATTTACAACCCCGACGAAACGCTGTTCCTCGCGGAAGCAAGAAAGCGCGGCGCGAAAACGCTTAACGGTCTGGGTATGCTGATATACCAAGGGATAATCGCGTACGAGCTGTTTACGGGAATTAAACTCCCCGACGGTATGGGCGACAAAATCCGAAAAGAGGTGTTCGGCAGATGAACATAGTTCTGACGGGATTTATGGCGACCGGCAAAACCATGATAGGCAGAGCGATTGCCGACAAGTCACGCTACCGCTTCGAGGACACCGATTCCATGATCGTTACCGACAGTGGTATGGAGATAAGCGAGATATTCGAGCGTTACGGCGAGGAGTATTTCAGGGAGCTTGAAAGGAAAGCCGTTGAAAAGGCGGCACAGTCCGACGGCACGGTCATAGCCACGGGCGGCGGTGTTGTGCTTGACAAGCGCAACGTGGAAGCGTTAAGGAAAAACGGCATAATATTCAACCTCGATCCCGATTTCGCCGTTATAGAGGAGCGCGTTGGCGAAGCGAGAGTGACGCGTCCGCTCATGAAGGGTGAGAGCATGGACGAAATACGGGAGCGGTTTTTGAAACGCAAGCCGTTTTATGACGACTGCGACGTTAAAATCCGCGTGATAAAGGGACGCACGCCTGCGTCGTACGCGGAGGAAATTCTTAGTATTACGGAGGAAAAGCTGAAATGAAAATAACACGCGAAGCCGATTACGCATTG
>CANQQS010000110.1 GCA_947626045.1 uncultured Clostridia bacterium
TATACCGTTTCTGACATCTTTTCCCTTACCTTCGCGGGCAGAATAATTCTTCCGCGCTCGTCAAGCTGTCGGGAATACTCGTCCACAAAATTTACCATTATATATGTCACCTGCCTTTCGGATTTAATTCGGAGCTACCCAAAGCGTGCGGTTTATTATCCCATTCGCTCCATTTTACTCCCATTAACTCCATTTTAAACTAATTTTACGAAAAATGCAATACTTTTTTTATTTTTCGTTCCCAATGCTTTTCATTATTTTTCCGTTCCTCTTGTAATTTTTGCGGAAATACGGTATAATGTATGGGCGGCAGTCAAATTTGAAACATATATATTGGTAATTTTTGGATATACACATACTATATATTGTGTATATTGCTATTATATCACAAATGTTGCAAAATGTGAATAGGAAAATTAAAATTTGATTGCCGAAATATTACAGAAATATTTCAAGCAATTTGATAAATTTTTGGAGGTTTTTACATGAATAATATTTCCTTCCCTAACATAGGGGTAAGCATGAATATAGACCCTGTGGCGTTCCATGTCGGCTCGCATCCCGTTTACTGGTACGCGATTATAATACTCAGCGGATTTCTTATCGCGATGCTGTTTGTGTGCGCGACGTGCGGAAACCGCGGCGTAAAAAAGGAATGTATATGGGATATTGCACTGTACGGGCTTATCACGGGTATAATCGGCGCGAGAATTTATTATATCTTATTTTCGCCGGACGAATTTCACTCGTTCGCGGATATGCTGCAAATATGGAACGGCGGTCTTGCGATTTACGGCGGCATAATAGCGGCCGTGATTACGGCGTATGTCTACTGCCGCGTCAAGAAATTAAACACTCTGAAGATGTTTGACGCGTGCGCGCCGGGTCTTTTGATCGGTCAGGCGATAGGCAGATTCGGAAATTTCACCAACGCCGAGGTGTACGGCGGCGAAACGTCGTCGCTTCTCGGTATGAGCATAAACGGCGCTCCGCCGGTGCATCCGCTGTTTCTGTACGAGGCGGTGTGGAATTTGATAGGTCTTGTGATTATGCTGTTTCTGCGCGACAAAAAGAAGGCGGACGGTCAGGTGTTCTGCTTTTATCTGATGTGGTACTCGTTCGGAAGATTTTTCCTTGAGGGTATGCGCGACCCCGCATATGTGCTGTTTGTAATACCGGGCAAATTCGGCATATCGCAGCTTGTGGCAATTATACTGTTCGTCCTCGCGGCTGCCGGAGCGGTATTCCTGCATATAAGGAAAAAGAAAATGAGATATATGAAAATTACAATAAAATAAGCAAAAACCCGACCGCAATGATGAACGGTCGGGTATTTTTTGTTTTGTTTACATATGCGCTATATCCGTAAAGCCGGCGTGGCATTTGTCGAGTTCAAGTCCTTTTTCGGCGTACTTCTTCGCCGTGTCGGCGTCGCCCTTGCCCATGTAACCGAGAGATGCCATATACAGGCAGTGGATTTTGTTTTTCTTGTTCAAATCCGCCTCGAATATCAGGAAATCCGGCAGCGACACCGCGAAATAGTCAATCTTCACGTCGTCGTTCATGTGCTTGCCGGCGTATTCGATAAACATATCAAACCTCTTTTGAGCTTCTGTCTTATCGCCGAGAGCCTCGAGCGCCTTCGCCGCGTAATACATCATCTCGGGCGGCTGGTCGTTGTAGTACATCGCCGACGCAAGCTCAAACTCGCCGCGTGCCGCCATTTTATACGCCCAATCGGACTTGTTCTTATCCTCATACAGTCCGCCGAGCATGTAGTAAATATCATTGTCGAGGTTGCCTATAAGCTTGCCCTCGCCGAGATTGTGCGGGTACACGAGAGCTTTTTCCAGATATTCCACAGCCTTTTCCGGCTCTGCCTTCGCTTTGTTTATAAGCGCAACTCTGTACTGCGCGGGGATTTTACCCTCGCCGCCCTCCCACGGGTGGAAGTTGTGGCTCATAATGCGCTTGTAAGCGTTGTCGTACTCTCCGTTGAGGTTCAAAAGCGTTATGTACTCCGTATACAAATCGTCGCGCTTTTCAAGCAATTCCGGGTGCGCGTTCATGTTCGCGAGCCTGTCTTTAAGCGAATAATTGAGCATTTTGTAAAGCTGATCAAGCTCGAAGAACACGCGCGCGTCGGTCATGTCTGTTTCAAACGCCTTTTCCATTGCCGCCTTCGCCTTGTCATACTCGCCCATTTTGTTGTAGTAAGCGAGCGACAAATTCCTGTATACCGTCGGCAGCTTTATCTTATCCGCACAGCACTCCCACAGCGTCACGCTCTTTTCCCATAAGCCCTTGTCGTAAAACAGGCAGCCGAGATAATATTTTGCGTATTCGCCGCCCTTACCCGCAGCGTTTCCGAGTACCGAAATGTCCTCCAGACGGTTCGGGAAGCAGTAGAGCGGGCTTGCGTTTTCAGCCGCTTCAAGCTCCGACTTGCCGCCGGTGCAGAAATGGCGGTAATAGTGAACCATAGGCTCATCACAGGGTGCGAGCGACAGCGCTCTGTCCGCCTCGTCCCTAAGTCCCGCCGCGAGATACGTGAGTGCAAGCTCGATATAATTGTGATTGTCGCCGCGCATAACAGCCTTTAACTCGTCAAGTCCGCCGCCGGTGAGCAGATACATCTCGTAACGGCAGCCGTGGTCGAGCGCGTCGATCTTCCTCGTTTCGTTTGCGAACGCAATCGCTTCGTCAATTTTACCCGTAAGCCTTAACAGCGCGGTTTTGAGCGTGCGCGCCTTTAAGTTGTGAAGTCCGCGCGCGAGCGACTTTTCAACGAACACGAGCGCGTCCGCGTACTCGCCCTTTTCAGCCGTCATGCAGGCAAGCATGTAAAACGCCTTATCCTGCATATTTCCGTCCCACGTCGCCTTGTAAAACGCGTCAAACGCCTTGTCACGTCCGCCGCCCGACATTTTGAGGGCAAGACCGAGGTTGTAATACGGCTCGCAGTCATACGGGTTGGGGTTCTTCCACGTCGACGCCTTAATCGCCGCGCTGAAATATTCGACACTTTCCGCAAATCTGCCGCGGTTGTAGAGATACTTGCCGTAGCCGTTGTTTAAGCGTATGTCCTCCGGATCGCGCTTCAATCCCTCGAGGTAATACGGCTCCGATGAGTACGTCGCGTGACGGTACTGCTCTAAATGCGTTGCCGCGAGGAACAGTTTTTCGTTTGTCGGGATTTTCTCCGGCGCCGGTATCGCCTCCGCCGGCGACGGAACGGGTTCCGTATTTTTAACGGGGATATGCTCCAATATGGTTTTAGTGTCCCCGGTAATTTTCAGAGTTATATCGTCGTACGATGCGCCGAGCGCGTCGATTTCAGTTTCAAACACTTCGGCGGGCTTTAAGTTTAGTGTCCCCGTAAATATCGTTTCACCCTTGCATTTAACGTCAAGCTGTGCACCGTTAAGTCCCGACGGCGTGTATACCGTCACTTTAACTTTAGTGTCCCCGACCTCGACGTTTACCGCCGCGTCGAGCGATGCGTTCTTTATCGCGCCGACCGCCTTGTACGGCATAAAATACTGCGTAAACGTCTTTTCCTCGTACGGCTTAAGGAACGTGAAATCCGGCTGGTTATCGGTGAACATACCCGTCATAAGCTCGATATACGGACCGTTTTCGTCGGTGAGGTTTCTGTCCCACGCCTGTCCGAAATCACCGCAGCCCCACGTCCACTGCTTTTTGCCGGGTGAAACATGGTGGTCGGCGATGTGCAGAAGTCCCGCGTTTTTGCCGTAATCGTAATTGCCTATAAAATTAAAGTCGCTGTGGTACGCCATGTAAGACGTTGGGACGGGGATATTTTTGTAGCGCGAAATGTCCGTGCCGGGCGCGTAATCGTACTTGTAGTACACGCCGTCGGCAATCGGGAACTTAGACACGCCGCGCTTGCCGTGATCCATTACCGCGTTCACGTCCGGCGGAAAAATCGACTGCGTGTAATCGTTTACCGCCACAGCGGGGTTCGCCCACCAGAGAAACGTCTGCGGACGGTCGGTGGGGTTGTAGACCTGTCCCTTTATTTCGAGATATGCCTTGTCGGGGTAAACGGTAAAGCCAGCCATACCCTTTGTGTGGAACATCTTTTCCGTTTCGCCGACCCAGACGGTAACGGAGCCGTCACCGTTACGCTCGACAGTGTAATCCACGGGGTCAAACGTTGACGGGCGGTGATGCTGCGGCCAGTTGAACTCGATACCGCCCGAAATCCACGGACCGGCAAGACCTACGAGCGCGGGTTTTACGACCTCGTTGTAGTATACCGCGTCATAGCCGTTCGTCTTATCGTAAAGCCGCTGAATTTTGCCGCCTATCTCGGGCAAAATCATTACCAGAATATAATCATTTTCAAGATAAACGGCGTTGTATTCCTTATCGGTTTTCACGTCCGAAACGCCCTCGCACACGGGATGCGGATAAACGCGTCCCGACGAACCCTGATACACGCGTTTTTCGAGAAACATCGGGTTCTTGTCGTACTCCGATATTTCGTACGTCGGTATAATTACCTTTTCCTGTCTTAAAATTACCTCGCTCATTTTTACCCCTCCGCGGTTATTGATTTTATTAAGACAATTATACGACGCGCGCTTTTAAAAGTCATTATATATTATTGCCGGAAATTGTGGAATTGTTGCTTTTCACTGTGGCGCAGAGCGGCGTCATTTCATCGTGCTTCCACACAAACAGCTTCATATCGGCGGCGTCCGGTATATCGTCAAAACCGAATGTGAACATTTTGTTTTCTCCGCTTTTAAGAAGCGCGTTTTGCTTGTCAACTCCTATGAGTCTGCCATTGGCGTCATATGCCGCCATTATAACGTCCGCGTCCGCGTCGTCGGCTGTGTTTGTGACTTTTGCGAAAACCGCGGCGCTGCTGCCATTTATAACACTGTCCGTGATTTCCGCGCTTACCGTGCCGATTGTGAACACGTTTTCGTTATACGCGTAATCGCTGACGGTAAATTTAAGGCTTTCCGTGTCCATACCGGTTATATCCATTTTTATTTCCGTTTCCTTTTCCGCCTTAATAGGCTCCGTGACCGTTTTGCGGTTAGCGTCGCGCGCCTCGACGCCCATAAGATAGCGGTTGTCGCTCGCTGTGAATGACGCGTATGTTTTTCCGTCCTCCTCGTAAATTTTCGGATTTCTTATCTCGGGCGGCACGCTGTCCACATAGAATTTATACGTCTTTTCCTCGGTTTTGCTCCGCTCACCGGCATAGGCGAAAGTACCCGATATTGTTACGGAATAATCACCGTCACTCAAGTCCGACGCGTCAATCGAAATGCTTTCCATATAATTACTGTCGGAAATCTGACGTGCCAGTCCAAGGTTGAGTGACTTTTCGGAAACTATGTCTCCGTTTGAATTTTTAATCGTTTTAGTAACATCCTTAAGCGACCGCAGCATACGTATATTAATATTATAGTCAAAATCAACAATGCCCGAAAGACCGACATAATCCTCGCTCTCGTATTCGCTCTTGTCCGGCGCGTCATCTGAAACATACTCATTTGTGCCGAGCACGGCGTCCGTTATCATCAATCCGCCGTTTTCTTCGCTGCCGCCTTCCTCAAAGTACGACGGCGTCATAGCGTCAAACGCCGTCCAGTCGCCGTAAAAGCCCGTGTACGGCATACTTGCCTCCGTCACCGTGCCATTGTTTGAGGAAAGAACCACAAAGCCGTCAACCCAGAAGCCGTTTGTGAATATTGCCTTATTAGCCGCCGTCTGCGCGCTGTCGAGCGTTATTTTAAGCGTTATCTCCTTTTCCTCATTTGCGGGGATCGTCACACTCTTGGGGTTATCGTCGGCGGGCTCAAACCCGAGCAGCACGGAGTCGGTAATCATATTTTTACCGTCTTTTTCCTCGTAGTTGTCCGTAAACGCGTAGATTTTTATATTGTCATATGTCACGTCCTCACCCGTCAGATTTTGCGCCTTAAATGTCAGCGTTATGTCATCTGTCAGATTATCCTTAAGGCTCAGCTTCGACTTACCCGTATCGCCCTTTAATATTACGGGAAGCGTCATCGCGTCCGTCAAATTCGCAAGACCCGCGCCCTGCCGTCTCGGCGACTCGGGAAGCGTTTTTTCATCGTCTTGGAACACGATATCCGCCGAACTCATCAGCATATTTTCCATAAGCGCGACCTTATCCGTACCCGTTACATCGGGATATTCCGCATCAACAAATTCACTCATCAGCGCCATAGCGCCCGCTATATGCGGAGACGCAAACGATGTGCCGCTGTTGCTTACGTACACATCGTCATTTCCGGACGTAACTACATCGGTGCCGGGAGCCGTAATTTCAGGTTTCAGCTCAAGGTCGGCGCCCGTACCCCAATCCGTATACCACCCCATACCCGGCGTGCTGTCCTCATATATGCCCAATGTTCCTTTTGCTTCGGTTTTAATGGTCTTGTTTTCCGCGTTTTTAAGCTTCTCGCCGATGGATTTGCTCACCACTATACCCGGTATTTCATCGCTTGCCGTGGTTACGGAGTCAAATTCTTCATCCTCCGATACGAATATAACACCAATGACGCCCATTTCAAGCAGTTTATCGCTTTTCACATCCGACTCGTACGGAGTTACCGCTATTTTACCCGAAATATCGCCCATCGCCTCAAAATCATCGAGCGTATCGCCGTAAACGTAATCATAGTACTTATCCGCGAATTTTCCAAAAAACGGTTCGCTGTGCAGAGGTATGCTTATTTCCTCGTCATCGCCTACGGTAAATTTGCCGAATTGCTCCAATGTCTTACCCGAGTCAATCGCTGCGACGGCTGTGAAAGGTGAAATACAAGCGGGTATCTCATTGTAGATATAGTCGGGGTGGTCGGTCGTTTCATCGGATCTGTCAAAGTTACCCGCCGCGCATACTAACGCTATACCCGCGCCGCGCAGATTATCCGAGGCTTCGGCAAACGGAGTATTCTCGGCAAAGATGTTGCCGAGACTGATGTTTACCGTGCCCACTCCCATTTTTGACGCGTCGTCCATCGCGGCTACGATTGTACTGAAAGACATCGAACCCTCACTGTCCGCCACCTTCATAAGCACCAGCTGCGCCTCCGGTGCGACGCCCGAAAATGTAATATCCTGACACACACCGTTTTTACCCGCCGTTACACCCGCGACAGAAGTACCATGGTCGATAGCTGCGTCGTACGTGTCCGCATCACCGTCGGCGTAATCGTACGCGAACGGGATTTTTTCGCTTTTGTAAACCTGATTTGCCGATATATCGATGTTCAGATCGTTGTTTTCAATAAACTCGCGTACCGAGCTTTTTGTCAGCTTCGGCTCTGCAACGCCGGACGCGAAAAAATTGTGCGACGTGTCAAACGCGGCGTCTATAATTGCCACGGCTTGTCCGCGTCCGTCATAGCCCGCGTCATACATCGCCTGCGCGTTCATCATCTGCGCGCCGAAGCCGGGACTGACGCTGTCGTTTGAAGCAAGCTCCGGCGGAATTTCAAGCTTTTCCGATATGTATACGTTTTTAACGCCGTCTATCGCTTTTATTCTGTCAATATCGCTTTCGTACGCGTCCAGAGAAAATCCGTTAAAAACGCTTGTATACGTAAAGCCGGAATTAACGTCGGCGTTTGTGCGCTTTTCTATTGCAGACTTAACAGCCGACTGCGCGCTTAAAATCCGCGCTTCCGTATTCTTTGCCTCATCTGTCTCCATGTACTCCGCTGCGCCCATGAGTACCGCATTTTTAGCCGCGAGAAGCGGCGCGCCCTCGGTTTCCACTATAAGAGTAACCTTTTCGTCCTTCGCCGCCGCAGGTATGTATGATGCGCCGACGAGCAGCGCCGACGACAATACGATTGAAATCAGTTTTTTATTCATTGTACTCACCTTTCCTATTCTGCTGTCTGTTCCGTTTTTTATTATACAATAATTCGTAATAAAATGCAATAAAACGGCGTAAAATTCGCTGTTTTCGGCGTAAAAAAACAGCGCCGAAGCACTGCCTTTTTATGCTATATTAAAGAATTTCGCGGCTATGGTAAAGTAAATCAGTATCGATGCGGCATCCACTATCGTGGTAATAAGCGGCGCTGCCATAACGGCTGGGTCGAGCTTACAGCGTTTCGCGAGCATCGGAAGCGTGCAGCCGATAAGCTGCGACACGACCACTATCCCCGACACCGACAGGCTCACGACAAGCGCTATTCTCAGGTCGTGGTTCATAATCCATATTCGTATGCCGTTTACGACCGACAGCGTCACGCCGATTATGACCGATACGCGAAGCTCCGTC
>CANQQS010000111.1 GCA_947626045.1 uncultured Clostridia bacterium
ATGGCTTACCTATGCCGTTTTTTCGCAAATTTTTTCCAGTTTTTAGGATATTCCGATAATACGACTTATACCTTCACAATGCCCGCTCAAAATGTCACTGTTTCTGCGGAATTTGAGAAGGAAAAAGCGAAGTTCTCAGAGTCAGTTGACGTAACAGTTACGGGCGCAACAGATACAGGCAAGACCGAAGATGAACTTACAGCTTCCGTAAAGACAAAGGTTGAGCCTACAGACGTTACAGATGTTACATACAAGTGGTACAGAGCTGACGATGAGGAAACCGCAGGTACACCTATTGCATCAGCAACAAATAAGACATATACACTTGCGGCTGATGACATCGGCAAGTACATTTATGTAGAGGTTATCTACACCGGCGACACTTACACCGCTGACAAGGCGGTTACGTCTGATAGAATCGGTCCTGTTAAGACGGGCTATACCCACTACACCTCGGAGGATGGCAAAGTAGAAGCTGTAACTGTATACACAGGTGCGGAAAAGGCTTATGCAGGCAAAACCTATGCGCAGTTAATCAGCGAAGGTATTGCAACAAACAAGGGCGACGATGACGACCAAGGCGCAGGCGGAAAAGAAGCTATTACCTTTGTAAAAGATGTTCTTATTACAAACAGCCTTAAAGTTCAAGGCGGTACAATGACCACAAATGGTAACGACGGCGATGCTACGGCTACCATTATAAAGGTTGACGCGTCTGAGGTTGATAGGAACAGTAATCGTTTGACGCTGAAATTCCATTCAGTATGTTCAAGCCATAAAAAGAATTCAAAGATTTCAATCGCTCCTATAGAGGATGTGGAGCTCGACACATATACATTCAATGATGTGCTTGAGATTTCATCACTCGACGGTGCTATCGGACTTGCAAGTTCCGATACTTCGGGAGTAGATCAGAGCGCAGATTTGACAAAGGCTCTCAAAGAAGATGCTGACGGCATAATATACTATATAATTTACACTGATAACGCAAGAGAACAGCAGCTCAGCAATTTCTCACTTGACGTTGCGCCGCTTTACGCAATTACAAAGTCTGAATCAATGACCGAAGGTGACGTTAAATTCAAGGTTAATGGCGCAGAAGTTGAAGAAGCGGTTGAGGGTGATGAGGTAACGCTTGATATTACAATCCCCGAGGGTAAAGAAATAGAGAAAGTTACCTACACTCCGAGTGAGGAAAACGCAAAAGACATCAACGAAGACGGCGGCGTATATAAATTTACCATGCCCGCAAAGGCAACCGAGGTAAATGTTACATACAGTGAAAAAGCCGGCGAAGCAGCTACACTGCAGTTGATTTACACGACTGACGGTACTTCCGAAGACGGTAAGGTAGGCGATCCTGTGACTGTAACAGGTGAGGCTGCTGATAACAAGTACACAGGCGAGGAAATTACCGTTCCGTTCAGCTACAGAAAAGCTGTAAAGGTTGATAATAGCGACGGTACATATACGATATATAAATATGTGTCGGGTCTTGAAGCTCCTGTCGAACTGACAGATGCTACAACAAAGCACTATGTAAAGGTTGAAAAGGTTGCCGATAAGGGTTACTATTACGCTGATTTCTCGAATTATGATGAAGAAGAGGCTATCAGCGCAACTTCTACCGATGAGTTTTCAAGTGTAGAACATGGCGGCGGTTGTGTAGCAAGAGTAAAAACAATTTTAGGTCAGAATAAAATGTATGACAGCTATGGTAACGGTAACAATGCGGAACGTCATGAAAATATGACTCTCAGCGCAGCTGGTATAGGTGCAAGCAAGAAGGTTAAAATTGAATTTAAAGTAGCGGTTATGGCTGGTAATAATACATCAGATAACAGTGTTACTGTAAAAGACAGTGCAGGTACAAGTGTATTTGATCTGGCATATGACAACACTAACTCTAAATTCGATGTAAGCGGTAACGATGTTTCATCCAAGGTAACTTGGGCTAAAGGTAGCGGCATAGGTGTTTCCGATTACAATGCGACTAAAGTATTATCTGTTTCTGCCGAGATAGATTTTACAACATCATCAAATAATGTAAAGATTCTTGTAAAAGACGGCGAAACAGAAGTTTATAACGGCACCGTTTCATCTACGGCTACAAACATAAGCAAAATCACATCTACTGTAGCAAAGAAAAATGGTGGATATGCAATTGATGATATCCTGATTACAGACATCACCGAAGCAGTATAATCTCACCTTCTAAAACTATAAAAGGAACACCCCTCGGGGTGTTCTTTTTATGCGCGGCGCGGGACGTCGAGGGCGCCGTCCCCTACACCCGTATTTTTAAATTAGCGCGTCGTAGGGGCTGGCGCCCTCGACAGCCCGTAGGGGCGACCCTCGCGGTCGCCCGTTTTGCTACACGTTTGGAGCGTGCAGCCAATGACCGCCCCTACAGCGTTGCGGCGCATATCGCATGACCCCCTCTCCGAGGGGGTCAAAAGCCGTTTACGGCTTTTGGGGGGTGTATGGCTTCGGATACTCTTATCACCCCCCGAAATCAAAGATTTCGACCCCCTCATAGAGGGGGTCATACGTAAGCGATGCGAGACATATCGTGAGCCTTCCCCTTGAGGGGAGGCATACATATCCCATATGTTGACATAAAAATTTATGTGTGATATACTTAAACAAGAGGTGATATAAATTGAGCCAAATGGATAAACTAATATATGCGGTACTGTGCGGAAAGCGCGACACAAGTATTAAATTTGCCGATATACGGCGGTTGATGAGCTTCCTCGGCTTTCGTGAACGGGTGCGCGGCGACCATTTTATATACACCAAAAACGGCGTTGATGAAATCCTTAATTTACAGCCGAACGGGACGGATGCAAAGCCGTATCAAGTTAAGCAGATAAGAAAAATTATAGTTAAATATGGTTTGGGAGGAAATGTTGATGTATAATTATGAGATAATCCTTTACTGGAGCAAGGACGACAATGCGTTTATCGCGGAAGTGCCGGAGCTTGCGGGGTGCATGGCTGACGGCAAAACGCGTGCCGAAGCAATAGCGAACGCCGAGGTTATTATTAAAGAGTGGCTCGACACCGCACGCGCCGAGGGCAGGACGATACCCGAACCGCGCGGCAAACTGATGTACGCGTAATCGAACACCCCCTCGGGGTGTTCTTTTTATGCGCTAAAGACCCCCTCTATGAGGGGGTCAAAAGCCGTTTACGGCTTTTGGGGGGTGTATGGCTTCTGATGCTCTTATCACCCCCCGAAATCAAAGATTTCGACCCCCTCATAGAGGGGGTCATACGTAAGCGGTGCGAGACGTATCGTGAGGCTCCCCTAATAGGGGAGCTGTCACACGCAGTGTGACTGAGGGGTTTTTGCAATCCAAATCCAAACCCCTCCGTCGGCTTTGGCAGCTATTGCTGCGCAATAGCACGCGCCGCCACCTCCCCTATTAGGGGAGGCATACGCAGCCCGTATGTTGACAAACAAAACAAAAAATTATATAATATAAATGTAAAGGGGTCGATAAAATGACGAGTATTACATACACTAAAGAGGCGCAGAAATTCCTTAAACGCCAACCGCCAAACGTGGCAAATCGTATTCTTGACGCCATAGAACGACTGCCGTTCGGTGATGTTAAAAGGCTGAAAAATTCGGATTTGTATCGGCTGCGCGTAGGAAAATTCAGAGTTATATTTAACCGTCGCGGCGTTATTATCACAGTTATTGAAATTGACAGCCGCGGTCAGATTTATAAGTAAAGGAGTGATTTGGTATGTCTGAAATAAAAGAGCGTATTGTCGGCGCGTTGTCCATTATGAGCGATGAGGATGCCGAATCGGTGTGGGCATTTATTCGCGACGGATACGTCGTTAAAACAAAAACATGGGACGATATTGATGAGGACGAGCCTGACGCGGCGGAAATGGAGTTAATCAAAAAATACAACTCCGACCCGACTGCGTTCGCGCCTGTGGTGACACATGATGATTTGCGTAAGCAGATAGGTGAATGATTTTGAATCGAACATCCCTCGGGGTGTTCTTTTTATGCGCGGTGCGGGACGTCAGTTATCGACGGAGTCAGCCCTTTTTTATTTGTAAACAAGGTAGTTTATGCCTCGTACACATAATACGACTTATACCTTCAAAATGCCCGCGAAAAATGTCACTGTTAGTGCCACTTTTGAGCTCGCAATTAAGTCAATAGCAGTTGCACCCGAGACGGCAACCGATGTAGTTTTGAACAAGTCTGCAGCGGAGCAGAAGGTTAAAATGACCGCAACGGCTAAGGACGCCGATGGCGCTGACCTCGACGAAGCGGCAAGCGCGGTTACATGGTCGGTAGAAGCCGGCGAGACAGGCGTTACAATCGATCAGGCGACCGGCGAGCTTACAATTCCGGCAAACAAAACAGGTAAAGTTACTGTTACGGCTACCTCTAAAATAGCGACAGAACCGGCAATAACAGGCACTGCTGTAATCCGTATCGATGACGATTTGGTTTCAACAGATCCTGAAACAAAGAAAACCACTATTTACGTTGCGGCTGATACGGCAGTTATTACAAATACCTCCAGTTATACCCCATTTGAATTACGCAGCGGTGAACAGATGACAGGTGACGCTAACGGCAAAATGGACGGATTTACAGAGTTGGTTGTGACAAGAGCCAGCAGTAACAACAACTACGACTACAGAACAACCCCAATGCTTGACTTTGATTTATCCGATGCCAACCTTAGTGATCTTCTCAGCAAAGCATACTCCGCAGAGCTTGTCGTACCCGGTGCAACAGGTTATGAGGGTACAAACAGAGAAAGAGAACCCAAAAATACAGCAACTATAATAGACGCGTGGGAACCGGGTGCAACGAGTGTAAGCGGAACGATTAAGGCGCTTGATGACATATTAACGCCTCAATTCAAATATACTGTATCTTCGAGCCCCGCAGATATCAGCGCCCAGAAAGCAAAAATCAATATTCTTGCTGCTCTTAAAGAAGATGCTAATATAAAGAATAACCATTTATATGTCAGCATCGGCGAGAAAGAGACAGGTTACAGAACTTCTATCATGTCAAGAGAAAACATGACAGATGGCAACCGCGGCGCATATATTGAGGTTCAGGAAGGTATTGAGCTTTCTGTAAAATATACAGATAAAGAAAGCAAACCGGTTACCGGACTTGAAGTAACAGTTACCGGTGATGCAGATTTTTCAGAAACAGTCACAACAGGTGATGACGGTGTTGCTAAGGTAATAGTTCCGTATGCTAAGACGGGAACATATACATTTGCTACATCTATCGGAAAATATAACGCATCAAATACAGAAGTTCAGATTAATGAGGGTACTGCGGCACAGGGAAATGCACAGTTGACCGACAATGAGAATCCTCCCGCAACACTGAAAATTTCTTACAGAACAACAGCTACCGAGAAGGGTACCGAAGTAAAGAGCGAGACGATTACTCTTACACCCCAGCAGTCGTTTGTTAATCAGGAAATAACGCTTGATGCGAAGTATCTCGGCACACAGCTTGTTGAAACAGATGACAGCACAGGTAAGTATTATGCGTATACCGTTAAGACCGGCATAGACGGCGGCAAGGTTAAATTGGCGAAAACAGCCGAAGAAGGTAAGCTTGAAGTCGAAGATAAAGACGGCACATGGGAAAATACCGCTATTGTAGTTGTTGATGACACTGATAAAACAGAGTATTATTACTATGAGGATTTCAGCGGATTGACAACGGAAACTTTGGCGGCTGATTCATGGGAACAGCATGGTGGCACAAGTTCAATATCAACAGATTATACAGATGCAACCAATTTCCTTAATTTGTACTGTACTGGTGATGAAGCTGTCGAGCGTGCTTTAACACTCGGCACGGATGCAAGTGAGAATTTGACTGTATCATATGACGCATTGATTGCGAGCGGACAGCGCTCGTCAGAGCTTACGCTTTATTCGGGAAACAAAACATATTTCAGTGGTAATAGTAAGTATGGTATTGATCAGGGATCTATTCTAAAAATAAATCTTGCTGACAAAAACGACACTGTTGCGACTGTAAACGACATAGCTTTGACAAAAGACACTAATTCACTCAAAGCCAATATGTGGTTCCATGTTGACGCTGACCTTGACTTTACAACTCATATGGCAAAAGTAACTGTTAAGTCTTACGATTTGGCAACGACTTATTATGAGGGCAATGTCAAAATGGGTGACCAGACAGCAACAGGCATCACTGGTATCTATTACAGAATTTCGAAATCAACCGGTAAGCTCGATAATATTAAAATTAAAAAATTCGATGGCTCGGTTGAAGCAGAATAATCTCACAACAACATAAAAAAGGAACGGCATTGCCGTTCCTTTTTGCGTGCGAACGCGGTTCGCCCCTACGTATGACCCCCTCATGCACGCACAAAAAAGAACACCCCTCGGGGTGTTCTTTTTGTGTAAGAGTAGGATGATTATTCTGCCTTTGTTTTTATGATGATGTAATCAACATCCGCTCCTTGGTTCGGAGTATTGCCAGTCCATGAACCGGTCAGATACAATTTTGCCGCTGCGTCAAGTGTAAAATCAGCACTCACTTCTTTACCGGATCCACTGCTGCCATTTACAACTGTTGCCAATGTGTTGTCTTTTGAATAATCTTTTCTTAAATTAAGTTCTCTGCCCGGATTTCCAACAACATATGCTACACACGTGTATGATCCCTCCGGTAATTCTTCGGTTATTTGACAACGCTGACCAAATGGAGCACACTTTCCTTTTGAGTATGATATATTATTAGTAATTGCAGACGCCTGCTTTGTTATATCCTCAATATCAACGTAATATTTAATAGTTTCGTCTACTTCATATGTAACCTTTGCTTCATATGTTTCACCGGCTTTATTAATTGTTACACTATAACCATCAACATTTTCCTGACTGTCTTTAAGAACATAATACTTGCCGTCGCTTCCTTTGACAGCCATTGGAAGGCATCCACGGATTTTAGCCGAATCATTCAGGGCTATTGCTTGACCTTCAATCGGGTCTACTCCGTCAATTTCACTGCCGGCACCGTCAACTATGGTAATTTTATAGCTGATGTCTTCTGCGGGGATGTCTTCTTTCCACTCAAGTAACAGATAATCAAGTGATCCTGAGGTCATTGTCGGTGTAAATGTTATCGGTTCATCCCGGAGCAAAGAAACGTCAGTCACCTTTTTTGTTCCGCTTGTAGCTACCTGATTTGCCGAAATAAAGTTTATATCAACCGGGTCACCTATTTGTTCATCGTAATGAGCTATAGTTACAGTTCCGCCTTTACCGGCACCCACGTTAGAAGCCAAAACAGCATATGTTACATCATATTTTCCTGATTTCGGAATTGTAAATACATTCTGTGTAGCGCTCCATCCGCGTCCGCCGGTTCCGCCCGAAAGGTTTGAGCTTGATAAATCTGTAACAGCACCTGCTAAGCTCTCGCCTTCAATGAAGTACATCTCGTGTCCTTCTTCGAGTGATACAGCCTGATAAAGCTCCGGCGTATCGTCAATATCCGTAGCGGTCTTGCCGAGCGTATACGTCTTTGCAAAAGGCGCCTCATTGTCTTTCAATTCTGCGGTAACCTTATGAGTTTCTGCTTCCGTCAGATAACGAGATAACTTTATTTCAACAACAGTATCCTTCAGCGTTTCTTTACCGTCATCCCCTTCTTTAGCTTTATATACCACTTCATAGTCTTGGTCAACAGATTTAACCTCTTGACCGCCGTATGATATAACTGACTTGACGTGTACTTTTCTTATCGCAAACGTAATGTCCAGATTAACATCGTCATCGGCTACCGTTACTTCCTGATTGTTCAAAGGATAAACTGCCGAGAACGCGCCTTCGTTTGCGTCGCCGGTGTCCTTAACCTCAAGTGTATACGTTCCTGCGGGAACATCTGCAAATGTAGCAGCCTTCTCCGCAACCGTAGCGGTATACTTTGTGTTCTTTCCGTCTTTGCTTGTGAGCGTAGCCGCAAATGTTGTCGGGTTTGCAACCTCATCTTCTGTTGTATTCGTTACCGTAACTGTGTGTTTAGGTATTTCCACAAATTCCGCAGAAACAGTGACATTTTGAGCGGGCATGGTGAAGGTATAAGTCGTATTATCGGAATATCCTAAAAACTGGAAAAAATTTGCGAAAAAACGGCATAGGTAAGCCAT
>CANQQS010000112.1 GCA_947626045.1 uncultured Clostridia bacterium
CCTCAGGTTTCATACAGAGAGGCTATCAGAAAAGAAGTCAACATCGAGCATAAATATGCCCGTCAGTCGGGCGGTAAGGGTCAGTACGGACACGTACTCCTTAAGCTCGAACCGCTGGAGGAAGGCGGCGGCTACGAATTTGTCAATGCGATTGTCGGCGGCGCTATTCCGAAGGAATATATACCGGCTGTTGACGCGGGTATCCAGGGCGCTATGCAGTCCGGCGTACTCGCGGGCTACAACGTTGTTGACGTAAAGGCTACGCTTTACGACGGTTCTTACCACGAGGTCGACTCTTCGGAAATGGCGTTTAAGATTGCCGCTTCGATGGCGTTCAAGGAAGGTATGAAGAAGGCTGATCCTGTAATCAAGGAGCCTATCATGCTCGTAAACGTAATCGTTCCAGACGACTACCTCGGCTTCGTAATCGGCGACCTTTCGTCGAGAAGAGGTATGGTTAAGCAGCAGGAGTCACGTTCGGGCGGCGTTACGCAGGTAACGGCAGACGTGCCGCTGGCTGAAATGTTCGGCTACGCGACGGTACTCCGTTCGGGTACGCAGGGACGCGGTCAGTACACCATGGAACCCTCGCATTACAGCGAAGTTCCGAGAAATATCCAGGAAAAGATTATGAACGACAGAGCTAAGAACTAAATATTATTAAATATTTAAAAAAATAGCTTGATTTTTCAGGAAAAAAATTGTACAATGATATTACTATTGTAATAGATTAATTTAAAGGAGGAAATTTTACAATGGCAAAGGCTAAATACGATAACACAAAACCGCACGTAAATATCGGTACCATCGGTCACGTTGACCACGGTAAGACAACTCTTACGGCGGCTATAACAAAGGTACTCGCGTTAAAGGGTCAGGCGCAGTACGAAGCATACGACATGATCGACAAGGCTCCCGAAGAGAGAGAAAGAGGCATCACGATTTCAACGGCTCACGTTGAGTATGAGACAGACAACCGTCACTATGCTCACGTTGACTGCCCGGGACACGCTGACTACGTTAAGAACATGATTACCGGTGCCGCGCAGATGGACGGCGCTATCCTCGTTGTATCGGCTGCTGACGGTCCGATGCCCCAGACGAGAGAGCACATCCTTCTTTCGAGACAGGTTGGCGTTCCTTATATCGTAGTATTCCTTAACAAGAGCGACCAGGTAGACGATCCCGAGCTTCTTGAGCTCGTTGAAATGGAAGTAAGAGAGCTTCTTAACGAGTATGAGTTCCCCGGCGACGACACACCGATCATCACAGGTACGGCTCTGGGCGTACTCGAGTCTTCTTCGACAGACCCGAACGCTCCCGAGTACAAGTGCATCATCGACCTTATGGACGCTGTTGACAGCTACATTCCGACACCGGAAAGAGCTTCGGATCTTCCGTTCCTTATGCCTATCGAGGACATCTTCTCAATCTCGGGCCGTGGTACAGTTGCTACGGGTAGAGTTGAGAGAGGTCAGATCAAGGTAAACGAGGAAGTTGAAATCATCGGTCTTACCGAGGAGAGACGTAAGGTTGTTGTAACAGGTCTCGAAATGTTCAGAAAGAGCCTTGACGTTGCTGAAGCAGGCTTCAACGTAGGCGCGCTTCTCCGCGGCGTTGCGAGAGATGAGATCGAAAGAGGTCAGGTTCTTGCAAAGCCCGGCACGGTAAACCCGCACACAAAGTTCAGCGCTGAGGTTTACGTACTGACAAAGGAAGAGGGCGGCCGTCACACACCGTTCTTCAACAACTACAGACCGCAGTTCTATTTCAGAACAACAGACGTTACCGGCGTTATCACGCTTCCCGAGGGTACAGAGATGTGCATGCCCGGCGATAACGTAAAGATGAAGGTTGAGCTTATCACACCGATCGCTATTGAAAAGGGTCTCCGTTTCGCTATCCGTGAGGGCGGCAGAACGGTTGGTTCGGGCGTTGTTTCCGAAATCGAAGAATAATAATTTGATTGCTAAAAAAGAGAAGGCTTCGCCTTCTCTTTTTTGTGTGCGTATTTGACAAGATTGTTGCAGTGTGATACAATAGCGACAGGCTATGGAAGGCATGCAAAGGGCGGTTTGTCACTCTCTGTATAGGGGGTGATTTTATGGAAATTATCGAAATGATTGTTACATTACTTATTATAGTATCACTCATTGAGCTAATAAAACATATAAAGAAATAGCCGCCCCATATTGCCCTCGGGAACGGCTATTTTAAGCTAACCTCGGACAAACCGCCTTTAAAGCGGATGCCTTTCCATATGCCTATTATACCACACTCCTTATTTTTTGTCAAGTATACGACGTAGAAAAGGGGGTGTGGTATTTTTGTGCGGGCGGTTGTGAATATGCGCGGCACACTGTAAGGCTCCCCTACTAGGGGAGCTGGCACACGCAGTGTGACTGAGGGGTTTATTTTCAGCAGTCAAAACCCCTCCGTCGGCTTTGTAAGCTATTGCTGCGCAATAGCACACGCCGACACCTCCCCTATTAGGGGAGGCTAACGATAAACGCCGCAAAAAATTCCCGCAAAAAAATTATGGACAAAATGTGCGGTGAATGATATACTATACATATATGCGTTTTGGGGGCGATAAAGTGGAGGAAATGTACGTAACGGTCACAGGCTATGCGAATTATTACGGCAAAAAGCCGTTTTCGATAGGCAACGTGCTGATATGCGAAAAAGACCCGTCGAACAAATTCGATTCCGAAGCAATTATCGTACGGCTGCCGATTATCGGCACTGTCGGCTTTATCGCGAACAGCGTCCACAACACAGCCGGCGGCACGATGAGCGCCGGACGCATTTATGACAAGGTAGGCGACAAATTTTACATACGCGTGCTTTTCACGACACAGAGCAAGATAATTTGCAAGGTCGAGAAAGGTGACGGCGAGGTGTTGGAACAGGAAATTCACGCGCAGATGACAGCCGGAAACGGCTGGGCTTAACTGCGAATAGGGGGTAGGAAGCCTTTGAGCGAGGAAAAACGCGCCGGTAAAAAAAATATATTCAAAAAGATCGGCGATTACATAAAACACCGCCGCGCAAACGTGCTGACAGCCGCTCTTGTCGCACTGACCGCGGGACTTATCATTGTGCCGCCGCTTATACGGTGCGCGCAGAACAACAGTGAAATGAACTGCCGTACGCACATTTACGATATGAATCTTATGCTGAAAACCAAGCTCATCGAGGAAGCCGAGACGGGCGGAAACCACATCAGGCTTATGGCTGAAGCAAGCGGCGGCAGACAGCTTATTAAATATTTAAGCGAAATTACTCCGTCAAGCGGAAAATTTGACGAGTCCGACTATTATTTTGTACGCAGCGGTGACAGTCTGGAACTTCGGTGCGTCAAGCATGACCAAATAACGGGCATAAAAACGGTTCTGCCGCCGCTTGACGGCGCGGGAATAGATTACGGTATGCCGCCGGGCGGAAATGTGACGATGCTCACAGTAAGCGGACAGAACAAATACAAGGCAAAAGACTTTTCCGTTTCTTCGGATAATGCAAAAACGGTATTTTACGGTGATGAAATCGACGGACTGATAAACGGTCTGACGGTGACGGCGCACCGCGCGGGCGGCACAAGCGAAATTCTCGACCGCGCCGACTACACCGTCACATGCGAAAAAATTGACATAAAAACACCGGGCATATACACGCTTACGGTACATACAAAATCCGGTTCGGTTTGGAGCAGCACCACGTACGCGTCGTTTGAGATTGAAATTTTAGCCGAAAACAGTGGCACGCGGTAAAAAAATTTAAAAAAAACGGAACTTTTTTAAATTGCCTATCGTCTAATAAAATGTAAAGCGTAACGGCGAAAAGTCAACAATGGAAAAATTAACCAAAAAATCGCGAAAAACTTTATGTAAATTGTCAATTTACATAAAATTTAAATTCCGGCTTTTGTGGCAAAAAAAAGTTATTGACATCGCGGTTATGAAATAGTACAATATTCAGTGGCAGTTTTCGATAATTGGGTAGAAGCATTGATTGAAAATTGTTACGGCAATATCGGTTGCGGTCGCGCGAAGCAGGTAATTTCGCGGGGCATGTAACAGGTTTACAGTTTTTTTACAACTGTAAAACAGCATTGACGAAAACACGCGAAACGTGGTATAATCAATGCGTAGTAATGTCTGTCCGTTTATGAAGGGCGAGCGGACGGATAAAAACGGACCCTTCAGGAAAATTAAAAGGGAGGATTTGAGAGTATGAATAAGAATCTCAAAAAGGTAATTTCAGCGGTTGCTGCTCTTGCCATGTCGGCATCGACGTTTACTGCTCTTGCTGCTACTTTCCCCGACGTGCCTGAGGATGCATCATATGCACAGGCTGTTCAGGAGCTTAGCGCGCTTGACGTAATAAGCGGTTATGACGACGGCACATTCAAGCCGGACGAGCTTGTTACAAGAGCACAGATCACAAAGATGATCGTTGACGCGCTGAACGAAAGAAGCATGGCTGAGGCTTCCAAGGCCAACTCACAGTTCGTCGACGTACCGGGCGGCGACAACCCTCACTGGGCAAGAGGCTACATCAACCAGGGTGTTGCTGATAAGTTCATAGCAGGCTATGACAGCACACACTTCGGTCCCGATGACAACGTTACATACGTTCAGGCTCAGAAGATGCTCGTTTCCGCTATAGGTTATGAGTCATATGCTCAGGACGCAGGCGGCTGGCCGAACGGCTATAAGGCATGGGCTTCTTCGCAGGGTATCACAGACGGTATGTCGGGTATCGCTGACGACGCAGAGCTTACAAGAGCTCAGGTTGCACAGCTCGTTGACAACGCTATGGGCGCTCCGACATGTACTGTAACATGGGAGAACACAGTTCTCGGTTCGATGCCGAATCTCGACATCAACGACGGCGAAGGCAAGGACTTCAAGACACTCTTCACAATGAAGCATGACGCTTACAAGGTATACGGCCGTGTAACAGCGACAAACAAGACTGACAGCGCTATCGACATTGACAAGGTAAGCTTCAGAGTTGAGAAGGCTGAGAACTTCGATGATCAGTGGATCGGCACAGCAAGAAACGCTGACGAAACAGAAATCACGGAAGAAATGTACTTCGGCGATACAAACGCTGTAGAATCTCTTCTCACATACTCGGAAGCTCTTATCCAGAAGGATGATGACGACGAGTATCACATTCTTTCAATCGTACCGGCTGCTGCTTCAAAGACAGTAATGCTTGAAGCTGAAGACTTCGACTACGATAAGACATTGAGCGAAGCAGGCGATGAAGAGCCCACAAAGCTTTACTTCTTCCCCGCAGGCTCGAACAGAAATTCGACAAAGTATTCGGTTGACCCCAGCGCTGATAACTTCGCTGTATATGTAAACGGCGTTGAGAGCTCGATGGGTATGGCTGACATCGTTGAGTACATCAACAACAACGATACGGCTTCCGTAACGCTCGAAAAGCAGACAAACCAGGGTTCAACAAGCACAAGCTCGGATTACAACCTCGTTCGTATCCAGTCATATCAGACAGCGGTTGTTAAGTCGATATCGGCAAGAAACGATCAGGTAACCGTAAACTTTGAATCATATTCGACAGGTCTTAAGAAGTCAAGAGTTATCTTCTATCTCGACGATGAGGATAAGTCATATGAAATCAAACTTAACGACGAGCCTATCGAGGTAACAGACCTCCAGGAGAACGATGTTCTTTCAATCGCTTGGGACGGTCAGGACGAAATCTCGGATTCAAGCTTCATCGATATGATCGTATCGAGAGACGTTGTATCTGAGGCAAGATGCACAAGCATCAACGAAAGCGATAAGGAATACAGCTTCGGCAGTGACATCTACAAGATTGCGGGCGGTATGAACCGTGTTGAAATCGAGATGTCATCGACATATTCACTCTACCTCGACCACTTCGGCAGAATTGCCAAGGCTGACGAGGACAGCGTATCGAAGAAGCTCGGTATCCTTAAGAACGTATACAAGAAGGCAGGCGGAGACTACTACGCTCAGATCATTACCAAGGAAGGTAAGGAAGAAGAGTATAAGGTAGATTCAGATAACGTTGCTACGTATCAGGGTTATCTCAAGAGCAAGGACAGCAACAATGAAGCTGTTTATGACAATAAGGATCACAAGAAGTCCGATCTTTATCCGCAGCAGGTTGTTGAGTACACTGTAAGCTCGTCTTCGAACAAGATCACAATCAAGTCGGTTCTTAAGGGAACAGATGCTACAAACGAGTACAGATCTTCGAGCCAGAAGATTGGTACGGTTAAGCTTTCAGACGCGTCGGTAATCATGGATCTCTCTGATGTAGACGTTAAGGACAGCTACACAATCATTTCACCGGAGGGTCTTACAGACGGTACAGAGTATACGGCATTCGGTTATGATGAGTCCAAGTCGGGTACAACATACCACAGATTCGTTCTTATCACAAACGGTATGACTTCATACAACTACGATACACAGCTCGCTGTTGTTAAGAAGGTAAATGAAGTAGACGATGATGATTCTACAAAGACAGGCTATGACCTCGTTGTAAACGGTGAGGATGCTTCCTATGTAGTAGACGAGGATGCTACTCTCAGCTACGGCGATGCAGAGGATCTTGTAGCAGGTGATGTAATCCTCTTCACAACAAACGGCGCAGGCTACATCAACAAGGCTCAGCTCGTATTCAATGAGACAGGCAGACTTTCAGGTACGTATACGAACTTCAAGAACGGCCTCATTGACGGCGGCGACGACCTTCTTGCTAAGGACAGCTGGCTCGGATTCTTCAACGGTAAGGATTCAGAGGATGTAGACATCGTTTGGGGTGTTGTTGCAGGATCAAGCGGCAATAACGTAATCATCGGTCAGCCCGAGTCATTCACAGCTGATTATACAGACGCTAACGGTGACGACGCTACAATAAGCTCGACAGGTATCGACTATGATAACGCTCTTAATGAATTCAACTTCGCGGATGCTAAGATTTATACTTACAACTTCGGCGCAAGCACATCGAGAGGCGGCTCTAAGGTATCTCTCGACGACGGATTCATTGAGACACCGTCGAACGCAGCTGTAGAGTATGATGACGATGAAGGTCATACATGGCTTGACCTCGAGGATGAGCAGGTTAATGACGACATCGTATTCGGTGTTGCAAGAATTGACGGCAGCGATATTCTCGAACTCTACCTCATCTACAATGATTAATTTGAACCTAACGGTTTAAATATTCATCGAAAATGAAATTAAAGAACCGACCTTCGGGTCGGTTCTTTTTTGGTGCGCGGGTGCAGCGCGGGCGACCAATGGTCGCCCCTACGGACACGGGACGTCGGGGGCGCCGTCCCCTACACCCGTGATTTTATTTGTGTGCCGTAGGGGCTGGCGCCCTCGACAGCCCGCAAGGCTCCCCTACTAGGGGAGCTGTCACACGCAGTGTGACTGAGGGGTTTTAATTGCCGATAAAATAAACCCCTCCGTCGGCTCTGTCAGCTATTGCTGCGCAATAGCACGCGCCGACACCTCCCCTAGGTAGGGGAGGCTCACGTAGGGGCGAACCGTGTTCGCCCGTACGAAAACGAAACGTCGAGGTGAACCACACGCCCTGCGTGTGGTTCACTTGCGGTCGCCCGCAACAACGAAATTTCAAAAATGTATTGCAATATTCCATTATCCATGCTATACTTCTCTTAACAGGCAAGCTAAAATACTGAATATGCTCCGCAAAATTCGGCAACGCAAGAATGCGGCTGAAGAAGCATAGAACCATGGAGGTAGAAAATTGAGCAAAAACATTATCAGTCTTGAAAACATTGCCGTGTCGTACGACGGTGAAAAGGTTTTAAACGACATCAGTCTTGACATCAAAGACAAGGAATTTGTAACGTTCCTCGGTCCGTCGGGCTGCGGCAAAACAACGACGCTCCGCGTGATAGGCGGCTTTCT
>CANQQS010000113.1 GCA_947626045.1 uncultured Clostridia bacterium
CGCCCTCGACAGCCCGTTCCTACGACAACCCTATTGCATTCGGGTTATCTTGGACGGGCGACCGCGAGGGTCGCCCCTACACCCGTATTTTATAAATTGTGCGCCGTAGGGGCGACCCTCGCGGTCACCCGCGTTTACACCGCTAAATCATAATTTACCGATAAAAAAAGGAGAAAAACCATGAAAGCAGTTGTAACGGTAATAGGCAAAGACCAAAAGGGAATAATCGCGAAGGTCAGCAACATACTTTACGCGCACGAGGTAAACATCCTCGACATATCCCAAACGGTCATGCAGGACATGTTCACGATGATAATGCTCGTAAACTTTGAGAGCGACGTTATCCCGTTCAAGGACGTGACGGACGCGCTTGACGAGTGCGGCAAGGGAATGGGACTGTCTATTCACGTACAGAGAGAGGAAATATTCACCTCCATGCACAGAATATAAGGGGAGGGATAAGTAAATGATAAATCCCTTTGAAATAGTCGAAACAATACGCATGATCGACGACGAAAACCTTGACATACGCACGATCACCATGGGCATATCGCTCAAAAGCTGCACAGGACCAGACATAGACGTTGTGTGCGACAAGGTGTATAAAAAGATAACGACGCTCGCAAAAGACCTCGTAAAGGTCGGAGAGGACATAGAGGAGCAATTCGGCATACCTATCATAAACAAGCGCATATCCGTAACACCCGTCGCGACGCTCGTTGACGCGCTCGACGAACCGAGCGAGGAAAAGGCGGTCATGATAGCAAAAACGCTCGACAAAGCGGCAAAAACGGTCGGCGTAAACTTTATCGGCGGTTACAGCGCGCTCGTGCATAAGGCTTACACGAACGGAGAAAGAATACTTATAAACTCAATCCCCGACGCGCTTGCGTCTACCGACCTCGTATGCTCCAGCGTCAACGTCGGCTCGACGAGAGCCGGAATAAACATGGACGCGGTAAAGCAGATGGGCGAAATCGTGAAAAAAGCGGCTGAAAAGACAGCCGACACGCAGGGTTTCGCGTGCGCGAAGCTCGTCGTGTTCTGCAACGCCGTCGAGGATAACCCGTTCATGGCGGGCGCGTTCCTCGGCGAGGGCGAGGGCGAATGTGTGATAAACGTGGGCGTATCGGGACCGGGCGTCGTAAAATGCGCGCTTGAAATGGCGAAGGGCAAGGATTTCGGCTACGTCGCGGAAACGATAAAAAAGACCGCGTTTAAGATTACGCGCATGGGACAGCTCGTGGCGCGCGAAGCGTCGAAGCGCCTTAATGTGCCGTTCGGAATAGTGGACTTGTCGCTCGCGCCGACTCCGGCGATAGGCGACAGCGTGGCGTATATATTAGAGGAAATGGGACTTGAAAAATGCGGCGCGCACGGCACGACAGCCGCGCTCGCGCTGTTGAACGACGCAGTTAAAAAGGGCGGCGTAATGGCATCCGGCTACGTCGGCGGACTGTCCGGCGCGTTCATACCGGTAAGCGAGGACGCGGGAATGATAAGCGCGGCAAAGGAAGGCGCGCTGACGATTGAAAAGCTCGAAGCCATGACGTGCGTATGCTCGGTGGGACTTGACATGATAGTGATCCCCGGCGACACGCCCGCCTCGACCATATCGGCGATAATTGCCGACGAAGCCGCAATAGGCATGGTGAACTCCAAAACGACGGCTGTAAGGGTGATACCTGCGCCGGGTAAAAAAGAGGGCGACGTTGTGGAGTTCGGCGGTCTGCTCGGTACAGGTCCGGTAATGCCGGTGAAACGGTATTCGAGCGAGGAATTTATAAACCGCGGCGGTCGTATCCCCGCACCGCTGCAAAGCCTGAAAAATTAGGGTAGGGGTAAGACCTCCTCTCTGAGGAGGTCAAAACTCATTTATGAGTTTTGGGTGGTGTGATGTGACATGACATTCTGAAAATGCACCCCCCCGAAATCAAAGATTTCGACACTTTGCTACGGCGTTTGTTGCTTCGCAACACGCCTACGACGCTAAAGCGTCGTTCACCTCATAGAGGGTGTCATACGTAGGGGCGAACCGTGTTCGCCCGCAAAAAAAGGAGATGTTTCATAATGGAAGAGATTATCGAAAAAATTATGGAAATAGAGGACAGAGCGCAGGAGATTATCTCCGACGCGAAAAAAGCCGACAACGGGCTTGACGAGTCAATTGCCGAAAAGTCGAAGGAGCTTGAAGCCGACATAGAACGCCGCGCGCACGAGCGCGAGGAATACGTCAAAAACGTCGAGGAAAAGGACACCGAAGAAAAAATCTCCGCGGTGAAGAAGGAGCTTGACGAAAAAATAGCGGGACTTGAAAGCCAATACAAGGCGAACAAGGACGCGTGGGTAAACGGGATAGTCGAAAACGTAATCGGAAGGCGGATGAATTAAGCGATGAGCGTTGAATACAGCGCGGTTGCCGCGAAGCTCAAAGCCATGTACGCGCGGTTCCTCGACCAAAAGGATTACGAGGAGCTGCTGTCAAAGCGAAGCGTCGGCGACGTGTGCGCGTACCTTAAAAGCATGTCCGGCTACAGCGATGTGCTGTCGGACGTGGACGAGCGCGAGATACACCGCGGCGTTATGGAGCTTATACTCGAAAACAACGTAATGGACGAGTATATCAGAATTTACAAATTTGTGGACAAGGAAAAGCGCAGCCTCTTAAGCTTTTGGTTCATGCAGCGCGAGGTGGAATTTCTGAAGCGTGAGATACGCTACATCTACAACAACGAAAAGCGCAGCAGCGACGAGGTGAACCAAGGCAGGTTCGACGCGTTCTTTGAAACGCACACGAAGATAGACAAGTCGATAATGCAGAGCGCGTCGTCGCTCGACGACTGCATACGCGCCTGCGCCGACACGCCTTACGCGATGCCTCTCGGACGCGCGGCAAGCATAGGCGCGGACTTCTTCTCAATGGGAGCGGTGCTTGACTCTTTTCTCTACTCGCGGGTGTGGCGGGAGGCGCACAAAAAGCTGAAAAACGGACAGCTTAAGCTGTTTGAGGAGCTTATAGGCTCAAAGATAGATATGCTCAATTTAATGTGGATCTACCGCGGCAAGAAATATTACGGCTTCCCGAGCGAGATTATATTCACGTATCTTCTGCCGGTGCGCCACCGCGTAGGCGAGGAAAGCCTTCGCGCGGCGGTACACGCGCCCGACGCGGAGAAAGCCGTGGAGGTCATCGTCGGGCAAACGCCTTACGGAGAGCTGTTCGACGGTATTTCGAGCGGCAGCTTCCCCGAGGAAAATTACCGCACGATGTACGCGCGTACAGCGAGAAAGATATTCGTGAACCACACCGAATCACTCGCGGCGATATTCGCGTATCTGGTGCTTAAACAGTTTGAAACGGACAATATAACGACCGTGACGGAGGGCGTACGATACGGATTAAATCCGGGCGCGATAAGCAGTCACGTAAGATTTTAGGAGAGGAGGTACAACATGGCGATAACAAAAATGAAAATGGTGGTAGTGTCGGGACCTATCGACCGTTTTGACAGCGTAGCCGAAAAGTATATTTACGGCAGGGACATTCATCTTGAAAACGCGATGTCGGTGCTTACGGGAATTAAACGGCTGCGCGCGTTTGACGAGGCGAGCGAGTACGACGCGGTCGTAAAGAGCGCGGAAAACATTTTCCGCCTCACGGGCGGCATACCGCAGGACACCGAAACCGAATGCGGAGAGCAGACGGCTGACGAGATGCTCAAATTCATAGACGAGATAAACAGCCACATCGAAAACGAGAAAAAGGAAGCGTCGTCGCTCAGCGCCGAGATTGAGAGCAACAACGACGCGATTAAAACTCTCGGCTTGATGAACGGCTTTGACGTCGATATGGCGAAGATAAACGGTATGGAATTTGTCTCGTACAGATTCGGACACATTCCCAAGGCGAGCTACAAAACGCTGATGACGTATCTTGACGACCTCGAAACGGTGTTTATACAAACAGCCGAGGATCAGACGGATATATGGGGTTTTTACTTCACTCCGAGGCTTAAAAAGTCGAAAATAGACGACGTGTTCACGTCGCTTTACTTTGAGGAGATACCGCTTGACAGAACGTACTCCGGCACTCCCGAGGAAATAAAGCGTATGCTCACGAACCGCAGCGAGGCTCTCAAAGTACAGATTACGGAGCTCAGCAAAAAGACTGCCGGCATTATAGCCGACTCAAAGACGGAGCTTATCGGTATATACAACCTCGCTAAAAAGCGCAAGCAGTTCTCCGAAATACGCAGATGCGCGGCGCACGGCGAAATGTTCTTCTACATCGTCGGCTGGATGGAGGCGAAGGAAGCGGCGAAGCTCGAAAAGGAAATAGGCAAATCGGGCGACGTTGTAATATTCAATCAGGAGGACGCGGAGGACGTCAAGAACATCACCCCT
Organism: uncultured Clostridia bacterium; assembly: GCA_947626045.1. Classification (GTDB taxonomy): domain Bacteria; phylum Bacillota; class Clostridia; order UBA1381; family UBA1381; genus Hominilimicola. Next base: position 4,405 of record CANQQS010000113.1, read on the forward strand.
CCGACGAAGCTCAAAAACAACCCGATATGCAAACCGTTCGAGATGTTCGTAAAGATGTACGGTCTGCCGAATTACAGGGAAATCGACCCGACGCCGATACTGGCGTTCACGTATATACTCTTTTTCGGAATAATGTTCGGCGACGTGGGACAGTCGGCGGTGCTTGCGATAGTGGGATTTCTGGCGTACAAGTTCAAAAAGATGGATCTCGGCGGCATAATCGGCATGGTCGGACTTGCAGGAATTATCAGCGGCTTCATATACGGCAGCGTTTTCGGAAACGAGGAGATATTGCCCGAGCTGTTTCACTACACGCCGCTGCAGCCTATGGAAAACATCATGTCGCTGCTTATCGGCACAGTCTGTATGGGCGGTATAGTCATCATATTCGGCATGGTCTTAAACGTCATAAACATGCTGAAAAGCGGCAACAAAGGCGAGGCGTTCTTCGGGCATAACGGACTGGCGGGAATTTTGTTCTACGTCGCCGTGGTGCTGCTCGCCGCGAATATACTCTTAAACCTCGGCATACCGACGGTTGTATTCGTGGTAATGCTCATCATAGCGGTACTCGTCATGTACCTTTCCGAGCCGCTGACAAGGCTTATCGAGGGCGAGAAAAACCTGTTCCCAACGGGCGGAATGTTCTTTGTGGAGAGCTTCTTCGAGCTGTTCGAGGTAATACTGAGCTTCTGTACAAACACAATATCATTCCTCAGAATAGGCGCGTTCGCGGTCATACACGTCGGCATGATGATGGCTGTCGCGTCGCTCTCGTCGGGCGGCGGCGTGGGCGGTATGCTCGTGACCGTTTTCGGAAACATACTCGTCATGGTTCTCGAGGGACTTATCGTCGCGATACAGGTACTGCGTCTTGAATACTACGAGATGTTCAGCCGCTACTACAGCGGTCACGGACGCGAGTTTGTATCGCTTAAAAACAAGTAAACAACGCCTCTTCGGCGCGAATATAAAAACACATATTGGAGGTAATTGAAATGTTATTGAAGATTTTACTGATTTTGGTTGGTTTGAGCGTTGCCGTTCCGTACGGCATTTACCGTGCGACGGGCAAGAGAAAGGGTAAGGAGTGCCTTTTGATGAACACGATCGCGTTTTTCAGCGTTATGGGCATAGGCGTTATTTACAGCCTCGGCTGCGCCGTTCCCGCGCTTGCGGCAGGTGAGACGGCTGCCGCAGGACTCAGCGTCGGCGAAGGCTTAAAGTACATCGGCGCGGCTGTGTCAACCGGTCTTTCCGGTATCGGCGGCGGTATCGCCGTATCGTCGGCGGCGTCTGCGGCTATCGGCGCGATGAGCGAAAACGAGAGCATTATGGGTAAGACGCTTATCTTCGTTGCGTTGGCGGAAGGTATTGCGCTCTACGGCTTGGTAATTTCGTTTATGATTCTTAACGCGTAAAGCGGGAGCAAAACAATGAAAATGTATCTTATCAGCGACAATATCGACACCCTTATCGGTATGCGTCTCGCCGGAATATCGGGCGCGGTGGCGCACACGCCGGAGGAGGTTGACGCGGAAATACAGAAGGCTCTCGGGGATAAGGATCTGGGCATACTCATGTTCACGGAAAAGGCGGGCGCGCTCGTGAAAAGCGAGCTTGACCAATTAAAGCTCACGCTCCACACGCCGCTCATAATAGAAATCCCCGACCGACACGGCAGCCGCGATATTGCCGGCTCAATCAACAGACTTGTTCAGGAATCGATCGGCTTGAAGCTGTGATTTTGCATGGAAAGAAGGAAATGACATATGGAAAATTTAACAGAGAAATTAAACATTTTTTCCGAGCTTGTACTGCGCGACGCGACACAGAAGCGCGACGAGCTGATAGCGGCTGTCGAAAACGAGCGCAGCAAGCGTCTGACACAGAAGGAAAACGAGTTTCTGCAGCGCGCTTACGACGAAATTCAAAGCACGATAACCGAGGCAAAGAAGGAGTCAAACTCAAAGCTTTTGCGCGCGCAGCTTGACGCGAAGAAGCAGCTCCTTATAAAGCGTGAGCAGATTGTGGACGACGTAATGGGCGAGGCGGAAAGAAAGCTCCGCGACTTCTGCCGGAGCGCGGAATATGAAAAATGGTTCAAGGATTTGGTAAACAAGGCACTGTTCGAGGTGGGAAAGGGCATGAAAACCGTATACATTTCACCCGACGACCTCAAATTCAAGCCGTGGATAGAGGACATAGTCGACACGGCGAAAATCACCGTCGAAGCGGCGCACGAGCATGATTTTATCGGCGGCGTGAGGGTTTACAACAGCTCGCGGCGCGTGGCTGCGGATTATTCGTTCGGTGAGCTGCTCGCGGAGCAGAAGGAAAAGTTTCTGCGCGAGAACAGCGCAGCGCTGAACTGACGGGAGGTAAACAGATATGGCAATCGCAAACGGCACAATATTCGGCATAAACGGCCCTGTCGTAAAGGTAAAGGGCTCCGACGCGTTTGAGATGCAGGAAATGGTGTACGTCGGGGACGAGGAGCTTATCGGAGAGGTCATAGGCGTTACCGAAAACGAAACGATTGTGCAGGTGTACGAGGAAACGACGGGTCTTAGAAAAGGCGAGCCGGTGCGCGGTACGGGCGGACCTCTGGCGATAACGCTCGCGCCCGGAATACTCTCCAATATTTTCGACGGCATAGAGCGTCCGCTCAAAGACATACGCGCCCTTTCGGGAGCGTACGTAACGCGCGGCTTAAAGGTGTCCAACCTTGACGAAAGCAAGGAATGGGACGTTGAGATAAAAGCGGCGCAGGGTGACTACGCGCACGGCGGCGACATTATAGCGACCGTGCGGGAAACGAGCCTTATAGAACACCGCGTAATGGTACCGCCGGATATAAGCGGCAGAATAGAATGGGTAGCCGAAAGCGGCAGATACAAAATAACCGACGTAATAGCGAAGGTGAGCGTCGGCGACGAGATAAAGGACATAACGATAGCGCAGAAATGGGCGATAAAAAAGGCGCGCCCGTACACCGAGCGCCAGCCTATATCAAGACCGCTCGTTACGGGTCAGCGCGTGATAGATGCGTTTTTCCCGCTCGCGAAGGGCGGCGCGGCTGCAATACCGGGCGGCTTCGGCACCGGTAAAACAATGACGCAGCACCAGCTCGCGAAGTGGTGCGACGCGGATATAATCGTATACATCGGCTGCGGCGAGCGCGGCAACGAGATGACGCAGGTTCTGCAGGAGTTTTCGGAGCTTATCGACCCGAAATCGCAGCGTCCGCTGCTCGACAGAACGGTGCTTATCGCGAACACGTCAAACATGCCCGTTGCGGCGCGTGAGGCGAGCATTTACACGGGCGTAACGCTCGCGGAGTATTACCGCGACATGGGTTACGACGTCGCGCTTATGGCTGACTCCACATCGAGATGGGCGGAGGCTCTGCGCGAGATCTCCGGCAGACTGGAGGAAATGCCCGCCGAGGAAGGCTTCCCCGCCTACCTCGCGTCGAGACTTTCACAGTTCTA
>CANQQS010000114.1 GCA_947626045.1 uncultured Clostridia bacterium
GTCACAGCTACGAGTTCGACCGCGACGACACGTGGGGCGATATGGAGGAGTTCTGCGAATTTATCGGCGGCAGGGACGATATTTGGTACGCGACGAATATTGAGATTGTCGATTATATGAACGCGGCTAAAAACCTCAAATTCACAGCCGACTGTGGCAAGGTGTACAACCCGAACGCCGCGTCCGTGTGGCTTGAGGTCAACCGCGAGCATATAGAGGTAAAGGGCGGGGAGCTTAAAGAGATATGACGGAGAAGGAGCTTTATCCGCCCGTCCGCGACCTGTTTGAAAAGCGCGGCTACAAGGTCAACGCCGAGGTCAAGGACTGCGACATGACGGCGGTAAAGGACGATGAGTTTATAATTATAGAGCTTAAGCGCAACATGACAGTCACGCTTTTAGCGCAGGGACTTAAACGTCAGCGCACGGGCGCGGACGTGTTTGTCGCCGTGCCGAAGCCGAAAAATTACTCGTTTAACAAGTTTCGGCAGGTGTTTTCTGTGCTGAAAAAGCTTGAACTTGGTCTTATATTCGTGTCGCTGCGCGGCGAACATTCGTTCGCGGAGATCGTGTTCGAGCCGAAGCCATACACGTCAACGTACAAAAATCAAAAAAAGCGCAGGGAGATACTGCGCGAAATTGACGGTCGGAGCATCGACACAAATACCGGCGGCGTAACGGGTACGAAAATCGTCACCGCGTATACTGAAAAGTGCATAAAAATAGCGTGTATACTCGATATGTACGGCGAGCTTAGCCCGAAAGAAATACGCGGCTACGGCGGCGCGGACAACACGCAGACCATACTGCAGTACAATTCATACGGCTGGTACGAAAAGGTACGAAAAGGCGTTTACCGTATCACCGACGAGGGACGCAGGGCGCTTCTCGACTATCCCGAGCTTGAAAAGTATTATACGGAAATGCTGATGAACGGCAGGGAAACATATTAGTAAGACAACACAAAAACGGCGCGTAATACGCGCCGTTTTTCATATTTTTTTATTTCATCAGGTATTCGTCTACAGCTGCCGCGGCTTCTCTTCCCTCGCGTATCGCCCATACGACAAGGCTTTGTCCCCTGCGGCAGTCGCCAGCCGCAAACACACCTCTAAGGCTCGTCTTGTGGTCGGTTTCCTTCGCGCTTATGTTGCTCCTTGCGTCGGTTTCAAGCGTGAGCTGACGGAGTAAGTCCTGCTCGGGTCCCAAAAAGCCCATAGCGATAAGCACAAGCTCGCAGTCGCGAACCTGTTCCGTTCCTTTTACAGGCACAGGCGCGCCCGTTGACCAGTCGACCTGCACGGTATGCACCGCCTTGACGCGTCCTTTTTCGTCGCCCTCGATTTTCGTTACCGTGGTGGTGTACTCGCGCGGGTCGTGTCCGTAAAGCTCTATCGCCTCTTCCTGACCGTAATCCGTCTTTTTAACTCTGGGCCATTCGGGCCACGGGTTATTCGGAAGTCTGTCCTCTGACATTTCGGGCATGATTTCGAGCTGCGTAACGCTTTTGCAGCCGTGACGGATCGACGTACCCACGCAGTCCGTACCCGTGTCGCCGCCGCCTATCACGATAACGTTTTTACCCTCCGCGCTTATATATTTTCTGTCCTCCAGCTTGCTGTCCAAAAGACTCTTTGTGTTGGCTTTCAAAAAATCAACCGCGTAATGCACGCCCTTTAAGTCCGCGCCGGGGACGGTGAGCGGTCTCGGGTTTGCCGCGCCGGTGCAAAGCACTACCGCGTCAAATTCGTTTACAAGCTTTACAGCCGGATAGTTCTTACCTATCTCGGAGTTTAAGCGGAATGTCACACCCTCTTTCTGCATGAGGTCTACGCGCCTTTGTACCACGGACTTGTCGAGCTTCATGTTAGGTATGCCGTACATCAGAAGTCCGCCGGCTCTGTCCTCGCGCTCGAACACCGTCACGCGGTGTCCCATTTGGTTGAGCATATCGGCAGCCGCAAGACCGGACGGTCCGCTTCCGACTACCGCGACGCGCTTTTCCGTCGATTTTTCTGGTATGCGCGGCACAACCTTGCCTTCGGCAAACATTGTGTCTATTATATGGCACTCGATGTTTCTGACCGTCACCGCCGGATCGTGCATACCGAGCGTGCATGAACCTTCGCAAAGCGCGGGACATACGCGTCCCGTAAATTCGGGGAAGCTGCTTGTGAGCGACAAGCGTCTGTACGCCTCCTCGATATTGCCCTGGTACACGAGATCGTTCCACTCGGGTATGAGGTTGTTCAGTGGGCAGCCTATCGATGTGCGTCCGACCTGCACGCCCGCGTGGCAGAACGGTATTCCGCAGTCCATGCAGCGCGCGCCCTGCAAACGCAGCTTCTCTATGTCAAAATGCGTGTGAAATTCGTCCCAGTCCTTTATTCTCTCCTTCGGAGGTCTGTCCGCCGGGAGCTGTCTTTCATATTCCAAAAATCCTGTCGGTTTTCCCATTGTAATCAGCCTCCTTCCTTACGCAACTTCTATCTTCTTGCCGGTCACGTTCTCGAACGCCATAAGCATTGCCGTGTCGCGGTCGGTACCCTTTGAAAGCTCGTCGTTAAGCACGGTTATGACCTTCTTGTAATCTCTCGGTATTACCTTTACGAAACGCTTTAATTCGCTTTCCCAGTTGTCGAGAATAAATTTCGCGACGTCGCTTCCGGTGTAGCTGTAATGCTTTTCTATCATCGCGCGGAGCGTTTCCGCGTCTTTCTTGTCGGGCTTTTCAAGCAGCACAAGCTCCTTGTTGCAGTTCTTGTCAAGGCTCTTATTTTTGTCGTACACGTACGCCGTACCGCCCGACATACCGGCGGCAAAGTTCCTGCCCGTCTCGCCTATTACCGCGACACAGCCGCCCGTCATGTACTCGCAGCCGTGGTCGCCTATGCCCTCGACTACCGCCGTCATGCCGCTGTTGCGTACGCAGAAGCGCTCGCCCGCTATGCCGCGTATGTACGCCTCGCCCTTTATCGCGCCGTAAAACGCGACGTTGCCGATAATTACGTTCTCACTCGGATTAAACCGCGAGTCGGCTGGAGGCACAACTATGATTTTACCGCCCGACAAACCCTTTCCGATGTAGTCGTTGCTGTCGCCTTCGAGCTTAAGCGTTACGCCGGACGCGAGGAACGCGCCGAAGCTCTGTCCCGCGCTGCCGACAAAGTGCAGCTTTATGCTGTCGTCGGGAAGTCCTTCCTCGCCGTGTGCGCGCGTTATTTCGGACGACAAGATTGTACCAGTAACGCGGTCGATGTTCGTTATTTCAAGCTTCGCCTCAATCTTCTTACCGTCGTACACCGCGCCGCGGCATATACGCAAGAGCGTGTTCGCGTCAAGCGTTTTGCCAAGCTCGTGATCCTGGTCAAGGTTATGGTAACGCTCGAAGTCGTTGGAGCAAATTTTGGGCTGGTACAGGAGCGACGACAAATCGACCTCCTTCGCTTTCCAGTTGTCCTCTATTTTCTTCTGGTTCAGTCTTTCGACGTGACCTATCATCTCATTTACGGTCTTTACGCCGATTTTCGCCATCCACTCTCTCAAATCCTGCGCGATAAAGCGCATGAAGTTTTCGACGTATTCAGGCTTGCCCGCGAAACGCTTTCTTAGCTTCGGGTTCTGTGTCGCGACGCCTACGGGACACGTATCGAGGTTACATACTCTCATCATTACGCAGCCTATCGCGATTAAAGGTCCTGTCGCGAAACCGAATTCCTCCGCGCCGAGCAGCGCGGCAACGGCTACGTCGCGTCCCGTAAGCAGCTTACCGTCCGTTTCTATGACGACCCTGTTGCGGAGGTTGTTCATAAGAAGCGCCTGGTGCGTTTCGGCAACGCCGAGCTCCCACGGCAGTCCGGCGTGTCTCACGCTCGTTCTCGGAGCAGCGCCCGTGCCGCCGTCATAACCCGACACGAGTATTACGTCGGCGCGTCCCTTCGCAACGCCGACGGCTATCGTGCCGACTCCGGCTTCGGATACGAGCTTTACCGTTACACGCGCGTCACGGTTCGCGTTCTTGAGGTCGTGAATAAGCTGCGCCAAATCCTCTATCGAATATATGTCATGGTGCGGCGGTGGTGAAATAAGTCCCACGCCCGGCGTGGAGTGACGCGTTTTCGCTATCCACGGATAGACCTTCGCGCCCGGAAGGTGTCCGCCCTCGCCCGGCTTCGCGCCCTGCGCCATTTTTATCTGTATTTCCTTTGCGTTGTTCAGGTAGTTTATATGTACTCCAAATCTTCCCGACGCGACCTGTTTTATCGCGGAGCAGCGCAGGTCGCCGTTTTCGTCGGGGGTGAAGCGTTCTCTGTCCTCGCCGCCCTCGCCGCTGTTCGACTTGCCGCCGAGACGGTTCATCGCTATGGCAAGACACTCGTGCGCCTCCTTACTGATTGAGCCGTACGACATCGCGCCGGTCTTAAAGCGTTTTACTATGCTCTCGACGCTCTCTACCTCGTCAATCGCGATTGGCTTATCGATCGTGTTTATGTCGAGCATGCCGCGTATCGTGCATTGGTGCTGTCTGTGCGAGTCCATTTCGGCGGCGTATTCCTTGTAGAGCTTGTAGTCGCCCGTGCGGCAGGCTCTCTGGAGCTTGTATATGCTTTCGGGGTTGAACATGTGGTACTCGCCCTTTGCGCGCCACTTATGCTCGCCGCCCGTTTTAAGCGCCTTTTTACCCGTCACCTTGTCGAACGCCTCTTTGTGTCGAAGCAGCGCCTCCTTCTGTATATGACCGAGACCTATGCCGCCTATACGCGTCGTAGTGCCGGTAAAATACTTTTCAACAACGCTTTCCGTAATGCCGAGCGCCTCGAATATCTGCGCGCCCTGGTACGACTGGATCGTGGATATGCCCATTTTAGACATTACCTTTACTATGCCGTGGGTGCAAGCGTCATTAAACCGCTTTACGCCCTCGTCGTACGATACGCTTATGAGCTTCTGCTCGCACAATTCCTCTATCGCCTCGTACGCCATGTACGGGTTCACGCCGTTTACGCCGTAGCCTATGAGGCACGCGAAATGGTGTACCTCGCGCGGCTCGCCCGTTTCGAGGACGATCGACGTTTTAATGCGCGTACCCTTGCGGATAAGGTGGTGATGAAGTCCCGACGCGGCAAGCAGCGCGGGTATCGGAGCTTTGTCCTTGCTCACGCCCTTGTCGGACAGGATTATTATGTTGTAGCCGTTCTCTATCGCGATGTCGGCAGCCTCGAATATTGTTTCGAGCGCGGCTTCCATATCGTCCTCGCGGCGCGTGCTGAACAGCATCGGTATCGTTATCGACTTAAAGCCTTCGAGGTCTATCGCGCGCAGCTTTTGAAGTTCCTCGTTCGTGAGTATCGGGCTTAACGCTCTCACCTTGCGGCAGTTAAGCTCGGACGATGTGAGAAGGTTCTGCTCGCAGCCGAAAAGCGTGTAGGTGGACGTTACGATCTGCTCTCTTATCGCGTCGATAGGCGGGTTTGTTACCTGCGCAAAAAGCTGCTTGAAGTAGTTATACAGAAGCTGCGGCTTTTCCGACAGCACCGCGAGCGGTATATCCGTACCCATAGCGCCTATCGGATCGTCCGACTTTTCTACCATTTGGCGTATCGTCGCGTTGATTTCCTCCCATGTGTAGCCGAACGCCTTTTGACGCGTAAGAAGCGGCAGCTCATCCTCGCTGTTCTCACGGTTCACGAACATATTTTCGAGCGCGATAAAGTTACGGAGCATTAAGTCCTCGTTCATGCTGCCCTTCGTCGTAGCCTTCAAGTTGTTTACAAGGTCGTGCCACGTGTCGCCCTTTTTCGATGTTTCGGCGGGCAGCTTGTCAAGCTCTGTGAGCGTCTGCTTTACCCACTTGCCGTAGGGCTTGTGCTGCGCCTCGAACTTTTTGATTTCCTCGTCGGAAATGATTTTGCCTTCCTTTGTGTCTATAAGGAGCATCTTCGCGGGGCGGAGTCTCTCCTTCTTTATGATTTTCGCGCTGTCAATGTCGGTCACGCCAACCTCGGACGACAGTATAATCATATCGTCGTCGGTAAGGTAGTACCGCGCCGGACGCAGTCCGTTTCTGTCGAGCGTCGCGCCGACATAGCGTCCGTCAGTAAACGCGACTGCCGCCGGTCCGTCCCACGGCTCAGTTATGCAGGAATGGTACTCGTAAAACGACCTCATGTCCTTGTCCATTTCAGTGTTGTTCTCCCACGGCTCGGGTATCGTCATCATCACCGCGCGCGGAAGCGAGAAGCCGGAAAGGTGGAGGAATTGAAGGTAGTTGTCGAGCATAGCGCTGTCGGAGCCGTCCTCGTTTATTACAGGCAGGATTTTATCCATTTCGCCCTCAAACTCGGGCGTCGCGAACATACGCTCGCGCGCCTTTACCCAGTTGACGTTGCCGCGTATGGTGTTTATCTCGCCGTTGTGGATTATGTATCTGTTCGGGTGCGCTCTCTCCCACGACGGGAACGTGTTTGTCGAGAAACGCGAATGTACGAGTGCAATCGCCGTTTCCATGTCCGCGTCCTTTAAGTCGAGGTAAAACTCGTTCACCTGGTCGGGCGTGAGCATGCCCTTGTAGACGATCGTGCGCGACGAAAGCGACGCGAAATAGAAATAACGGTCTGCGCCAGTTTTTCTTATGCGCTTTTCCGCGATTTTACCGATGATGTAGAGCTTTCTTTCAAAGTCCTCCTCGGTCATTTCGCTTGTTTCCTTGCCGATGAATATCTGCAATATATGCGGCTTCGCCTCACGCGCAGTCTTGCCGATGCACTCTCCGTAAACCGGCACTTCGCGCACGCCGAGCAGCTTCTGTCCCTCGCCCTCGATTATTTGGGCAAGGGTTTTGACGCTTTCGCTTCTCGTGTCCGCGTCGGGCGACAAAAACAGCATACCAACGCCGTAATCGCCCTTTTCGGGAAGGTCGATGTCCTCGTTGCGGCACACCTTCTTAAAGAACGTGTGCGGAAGCTGTATGAGTATGCCCGCGCCGTCGCCTGTGTCGGGTTCGCTTCCCACGCCGCCTCGGTGCGCGAGGTTCTTCAAAATCTGTATCGCCTGGTTTATTATCTTATGCGAGGTTTTTCCCTTGATGTTTGCGATAAAGCCTATGCCGCACGCGTCATGCTCAAACTGCGGATCGTACATTCCCTGTTTTTCGGGCAGTCCGTTATACTCCATTTACCTCAATCCTTTCAAAAAATAAGGCGCTCCAATCGGAATTGTTATACGGTCACGGGCTGTCGAGGCGCCAGCCCCTACAATATCGTTCGTACGGGACGGCGCCCTCGACGTCCCGTATATTTAAACCTATATAACATTTCCGATCGAAACGCCTTTGCTTCGTATACCTATAATCATTTTATCACACTGACACTCTTATGTCTACTGAGATATTTTACAAAATTGCCTTGATTTTTTCCATGGCTTTTATGGTATTTTCCTTTGT